>DASTJU010000304.1:0-5829 GCA_035716295.1 Chthoniobacterales bacterium
ATGCCGAGCCCGTTGCTCCGCTACTGGGCGGCCTCGCGCACCCCGTAATCGGGATTGCGACTACCTCAAGTCCTGAGCTGCGTGAATTTCGCGCAGATGTCGCTTATCCCGCGGATGGATTCCAAAGAGCCCACGCGAGGAGCGCGCCTGCGTCGCGCCAGACGCCGTTGTGGCTATCCCCGAGCACAACCACAATGATGTCTTTGCCCGGCCGCGAACCGCTCGCAATCAAACATTTGCCGGCGGCCTCGGTGTAACCGGTCTTCATCCCGTTGCAGTAGGGAAGTCGCTTCAAAAGTTTGTTCGTGTTCTCCAGTTCGCGGGTGCGGCCGTTGGCAAAGCGGAAAACAAGCTGAGGCAGGCAAACGATCGAACGAATTGTGGGATTCGCATATGCCACTCGCGCGATCGTCGACAAATCGCGCGCTGTGGAAAATTGCCGCGCGTCCGGCAATCCGTTCGGGTTCACGAAATGTGAATGCGTCGCCCCCAAGGCCATCGCGCGCTGGTTCATTTTTTCGGCGAACGCTTCGATGCTGCCGGCGTTGTCGCGCGCCAGGCATCTCGCCACGTCGTTCGGGCTTTTCACCAGCAGCGCGCGCAGAAGATCGATGCGCGAATAAATGTCGCCAGGTTTAATATTTAGTTTTACCGGCTCCGCGAAAGTGTCGACCTGCGCAACGGTGACCGGCCGCTCCAGGTTTCCGCTTTCAGCCACGATCAGTCCAGTCAACAGCTTCGTCGTACTCGCGGGCGCTCGGGTTTGGTCCGGATTTTTTTCGTAGAGCACCTGGCCGTTACTGACATTGATCACGATGACCGAACTCGCGCCGGTTTTCGGAACAGATCCGGGCACGGTCTGAGCCGAGATCGACTCCTCATCGGCGCGCTGTTTTTTGACCGTCGCGCGATGCGTCCGTTTCGGCCGCGGAGTTGTGCTCGGGCTTTCGTCTGATTCCGAAGTCGCCGGCGATTTCGCCTTCGCGCGCGGCTTGTGTGGTACGCCGGTGGGTCGAACCTCGTTAGGATTCTCGTCCGGCGAAACCGTCGTCGGCTCGGCGGCAAGGCAGAGAAGGGCAAGCCCGACTGCAGAAAAGAACCCGGCACGAGACCAACGCTTCATGGGCGGCAAATTAGCGATAAAGATTCAACGCGCGCAAGCGGTGGTTACAAATCGGTGCCGCGCTGGATCAGTTCGATCTCGTAGCCTTCAGGCGCATCGATAAAGGCGATCGCGCTGCCGCCTGAAGTTTTGTGCGGACCATCGGAGAGCGGGTAACCTTTCGCCGCTGCTTCACGCGCGAACCTTTCCAGATCTTCCACTTCAAACGCGAGATGAGTCAGGTCCGGACCAACGACCACTGGTCCGCTCTCGTCGAATTTGCAGAGCTCGATTTCCTCTTCGCTTTCGGGCGCCTTGAAAAAAACGAGCTGCGATCCGCGCCCGGAGGTGTGACGCCGGGTTTCTTGCAGCCCGAGCACGTCTTTGTAAAACGCCACCGTCTTCTCCAGATCTTTCACCCGATAGCGCGTGTGTAACAGTTTCTTAACCATCGTGTATCTTATTGCCCCGTTAACCGATTAAATTCAAACTCTTCGCCGATGAAACTTGTCATCGCCGCCACTGGCGCCAGCGGTTCGATCTATTTGCAACGCCTACTAGAGCAGATCGATACGGCCGCGCACGAAATTCATCTCGTCCTGAGCGGTCACGCGAAACAAGTCGCGAAACAGGAACTCGGGGCTTTCAAAATTCCGAGAGCGATCGTGCAACATGGCGAGAGCGACCTCAACGTCCCGTTCGTCAGCGGGTCGGCGCGATTTGATGCGATGGTGATCGTTCCCTGCTCGATGGCAACAGTCGGTCGAATCGCTTCCGGTTCGAGCGACAGTGGTCTTCTGCGCGCGGCCGATGTTTTTTTGAAAGAGCGCCGCAAATTGATCGTTGTGCCGCGCGAAACGCCTTGGAATTTGATCCACGCGCGCAACATCGTCACGCTCCTGGAAGCGGGCGCAATTGTGCTGCCGGCTATTCCTTCTTTTTACAGTCGCCCGAGTTCCCTGGTCGATGTCGTCGACACCGTCGTCTGGCGGATTCTCGATCAAATCGGCTTGCCAAGTCCGCGCGCCTATCGCTGGGCCGATCAAACTCCGCGTCGCGGCACGCGCAAGAAACCTTGAAGATCGAAGGTCGGGCGGCGCGATGGCTGATCGCGTTTGGATTTTACTTGCTGCAGGTTTGGGCGCGCACGCTCCGATACGAAATCGACGACCGCGCAGACGTTTTGGGAAAACCTGTGACAGGAAATTACATTGCCGCGCTCTGGCACAACCGGCTCCTGCTGATTTCATTTGTCCTCAAGAAATTTTTTCCGGATCGACCAGGCGCCGGACTAATCAGTGCCAGCCGTGACGGAGATCTCATCGCGGACGTGACTCAACGTTTCGGATTTGATGTCGTGCGCGGGTCGAGCTCACGAATGGGCGCCAGCGCGCTTCTCGAGTTAAGCGAAATCCTTGTTTCCGGTCGCGATGTTCTCCTGACGCCGGATGGTCCGCGCGGTCCCGCTTATGAGCTCGGACAAGGCATTATCTTTCTCGCGCAAAAAACCGGAGCCCCGGTAGTTCCGATTAACATGGAATATTCGAGCTGCTGGCGCGTGAAAAGTTGGGACAGGTTCATCATTCCGCGACCATTTTCCAAAGTGCGAGTCATCCTTGGTCAGCCCCAGCAGATAAGATCGACATCGACGCCTGAAGAATTCGAAAACGAGCGGCTGCGTCTCCAAAATGCGATGATGTCGCTGGTTGAGCGGCGCTGACTCATCTAAGTTTGCCGCATGGGAAATCGGATCGACGGCCGCGCGATTGCCGAAAAAGTTTACATCGATCTTCGGCGCGAGATCGCCGATCTGAAATCCAAGAGCGTTACGCCGGGACTTGCGGTAGTGCTCGTCGGCGATAATCCGGCATCGCGGGCGTATGTTCGTTCAAAAGACAAAATGAGTCGCGAGCTCGGTTTGCATTCGGTGAAGCTCGAATTGCCGGAATCGACGAGTCAGAAGGAATTACTCGCGCGGGTCGAAGAGCTAAATCGCGATCCCAAGGTCCATGGAATTCTTGTTCAATCGCCGCCGCCGAAACAGATCGATGAAGCGGCGATCGTGCGCGCGCTCGATCCGCGCAAAGACGTGGACGGTTTTCATCCACTCAATGTGGCCAAGCTGGCGATGGGCGATCCAACCGGCTTCGTGCCGTGTACGCCGCTTGGGGTGCAACGCCTCCTGATTGAAAGCAAGATCGACATCGCCGGCGCGCACGTCGTGGTTCTCGGGCGGAGCATGATTGTGGGAAGACCGGTAGCTTTATTGCTCATGCAAAAAGCCAAAGGCGGTGACGCGACTGTGACCGTTGCACATTCGCGAAGCAAAAATCTCGAAGAGATCACGCGCTCAGCCGATATCTTGATTGCCGCGATCGGTCGCGCGCACTTCGTCAAAGCCGACCACGTTCGTGACGGCGCAGTTGTTATCGATGTCGGAATCAATCGCGTGGACGACGCCGCAAGTGAGCGCGGTTATCGGCTAGTCGGCGACGTCGCGTTTGAAGAAGTTGCGCCGAAGGCGAAAGCGATCACGCCCGTGCCCGGCGGAGTGGGGCCGATGACAATCGCGATGTTGATGTCGAACACAGTCAAGGCGGCGCGGATGTCTAGTTCGACCTGACGATCTTTGTCGTTAGCAGTCGCAGGATGGCCGGGGTGAATCGTGCGACCTGGAGAAAGCGTGAGGCAGTTCTTGGTGATAATACCGCCGCGCGGGCAAGTCGATTAACCCAAAGTCGCCCACGATACATCGCCCGATGGGCGCGAACGAATTCGCGTGTGACTGAATGTCGATCTTCGCCTCGGAGGATTTTTACGATTGCGTTCGCAGCGAGTTCGCCTGAGCGCAGCGCGTAATAAATTCCTTCGCCGGTGACTGGTTCAACCACGCGCGCCGCATCGCCGATGAAGAACAAATTTTCGTGCGCGGCTGAAATCGGCGCGCGCGTCAGCGGTGTGATTGTGCGCCATGCCTGAGCGGTCGGCAGTTTGAATTCCTGTTCGGCCCATGTTCGCAGCGACGAAATCGTGGGCGCTGTTCCAACCAGGCAGAGATTGAGCTCACGGTCGTTGACCGGCGCCTGGCCGGAATATCCTTCCGGTAGAAATTGGAGCACGATCCGGTTTCCAAAATCTAGCGGGAGTGGAATGTGCGCTTGTAACGCAACGCGTTCGCGCTCGGGGCGCGGCAGGAGATTCCGCAGCCGCGCGACGGTCGAATTGCGTCCGTCAGCACCGATGACGACGCGAGCGACGAATGTTTCGCGGACGATGTCGATCTTCCAATTTTTGACGGCGGTACGATCGAGTGCGATCAGGGTTGCTTCCTCGCGAATTTCAGCCCCGAGTGTGCGCGCCCGGTCGAGAAGAAGATGGTCGAACAGGCTGCGTTTGATCGCAATCTCGCTGTTAACGCCGCCTGGAAGATCGACCCGGAGTTTTTGGCCGCCGATGGCAATGAATTCCACCGCGTTGAGCACACCGTGCGGCGAGTTTCGAATTTGTTCGGCGAGCTCGAGTTTTTCCAGGACTGGCCAGCACGCGGGATTGATGCAATCACCGCAAACTTTTTCACGTGGAAATTTTTCCCGCTCCAGGATCAAGGTTCGCAATCCGGCGGCCGCGCAGAAAGCCGCGCAGGTCGAACCGGCGGGTCCGCCACCGACAATCGCTACATCGACAACTTCCATCTCGCTCAGTGTCAATTGTCACGGGAGCGTCTTCAACACTTCTGGCGCGCGAGGTAAAGGCGAACGAGATTCTTTCATGGGTTGGTCACTTCCGATAATTCGCATTGCCGGCATCCAATTGCGCATGCACATCACTTTTCTGCTGCTGATCGGCTGGTTGGCGATTGGTTATTATTCGCAAGGCGGATCGGCGGCGGCCGTTGCAGGCGTTTTAGTTATCCTGCTCCTTTTTGCGTGCGTCGTGCTGCATGAATTTGGTCATGCTTTTGCCGCTAAAGCGTTCGGGATTAACACGCCGGACATCACTTTGCTGCCGATCGGCGGGGTCGCGCGTTTGGAGCGGATGCCGGAAGAGCCAATACAGGAATTGATCATCGCAGCGGCCGGCCCCGCGGTGAATGTCATCATTGCGCTCTGTCTTTTTCTTACTGGTGGTTCGTTCGTTTATCCGCCGACCGCTGGAAGCAGCCTCAATGATGTCCTCCTGACCATAAATGTTGTCCTGCTTCTCTTTAATTTGCTTCCGGCTTTTCCAATGGATGGCGGCCGCGTTCTGCGCGCACTGCTCGCGACGCGTCTGAGTTACGCTCGGGCGACACAAATTGCTGCCAGCATCGGCCAGGGTTGCGCGTTTGTTTTTGGTTTTCTTGGTCTAATGGGCGGCAATTATATGCTTATCTTCATCGCGCTCTTCGTTTACATCGGCGCGTCGCAGGAAGCTGCGCTGGCGCAAATGCGCGATGTTTCGCGTCGGTTTCCAGTTTCGAGTGCAATGGTACGCGAATTTCGTTCGCTTCCGGAGAGCGCGACGTTGGAGGAAGCAGTCGACGCGTTGCTCGCTACGTCGCAACACGATTTTCCGGTGCTCGATGAAGCCGGCAACGTCGCGGGAATCCTAACCCGTCACGATCTGATCGCGGCGTTGCGCAAGAATGATCCGGCGATTCGGGTCGGCGATGTCATGCGCCGTGACATTCCGACCGTGACGACAGGGACGCGATTCGAAGAAGCGTTTCGGATCATGCAGGAATGCAA
>DASTJU010000305.1:0-5392 GCA_035716295.1 Chthoniobacterales bacterium
AAAAGCGGAATGCTGGTCGGAATTTCGCAGCTCTCGACCGGCCGCGAAGGCTTGAATACACCCGTCGGTCACTACTCGATCATCCAAAAGGACATCAACCACGTCTCAACTAAATATGGCGACTTCGTTGACGATGCCGGAAATGTCGTGATGCCGAACGTTTCGGTGGACGATAAGAAACCACCGGGCACGCGTTTCAAAGGCGCCCCCATGCCTTTCTTCATGCGCATTGTCGATGGTGTCGGAATGCACGCGGGTTATTTGCCAGGCTATCCCGCATCTCACGGCTGCATTCGGATGCCGCAATTCATGGCGGAGAATTTCTTTAAATCAATTTCGACCGGTACTCCGGTCACGATCACGAATTAATCCGTAGCCGACCCCGGACTTTCGGCGAAAGTTCGCCGTGGAAAGATCGACATCCGGCGAATTGCTCGAGCCGGTCGCACAATCCGAACCTATTGCGCGCAAACTCGGACAGATCGAGACACAACCCGCGTCGGTAAAATTTTCGCACGTGATCGCGCCGGCCCAGGCGTTTCTGGCTGCGATTATCGCGCGCCGGGTGCAGAAAACGGTCTGGATTCTTTGCCCGGGCGTGCGCGCGCAGGATTCGCTTTACGAAACAATCCTAAATTGGCTTCCGACCGCGCAATTTTTGCCTGAAGCCGAATTTGCCGCGGTCGAAAATGTTTTGCCTGATCCCGAAATTGCGGCCGAGCGGCTCGCGCTTCTCGCAAAGATCGACAGCGAATCCGGGCCGCACGTAATCGTCGCGACGCGCGCAAGTCTCGATCAACCCGCGCCGAAACGCGGCACCGTGTCAGCTTCGACGTTGAAAATCAAACGCGGCAGCGCTGCCACCATGGAGCGGTTGCTCGAAAGATTGAGCGGCGCCGGTTACGACCGCGCCGCCCAAGTCACCACTCGCGGGCAAGTCGCCGTGCGCGGCGGCATTGTCGATCTTTATTCGTGGCAGGCCCCGCTGCCGGTGCGGCTTGAGTTTTTTGGCGATAACGTCGAATCGCTCCGTGAGTTCGATATCGACACCCAAACCTCCGTGCGCGACCTGCGCGGGATCGACATCCTGCTCGGCGGGGCGGACGATCAAACCGGATTCGTTCGCGATTACATCGGCACAGACGATCTGACGATCGACACCGAGCCGGAAGAAAAGCCGGATGCGCGAATTCAAATCAGCGAAGGCTGGATTGAAAGCGGTCCGGAGGATTTCAGCGGCGCGTTTCAGGATTGCGACATCGGCGAATTCGCGGTTGGAGATTTTCTGCTCGCAGAAGCCAAGCGCGATCAATTCATCAAACGACTGAGCGAATGGCGCAAAGATAAAGCGCGAATCGTCGTCTATTTCCAGACCGAGGGCGAAATCGAGCGTTTTCGCGAATTGATCACCGCCGACGCGTTGCAAGATGTCGATCTTGTCTTGGGCACGCTCGCGCGCGGTTTTTGTTTTCCGCCGGCCAACCTGGTCGTTTTGTCGGCGGCCGAGTTGTTCGGACGTTTCGCGCCGCACGCGCGAAGGCGGTTGTATCACGCCGAACGTCACCGCGCTCAAATCGATTTCAGCGAGCTGAACGAGGACGATCTCGTGGTCCATCTCGAACACGGCGTCGCGCGGTTCGCGGGCCTGACGCGAATTCCAACATCGACCAATGGTGAACAGGAAGTGCTCGCGCTCGAGTTCGCTGACGAAGCCAAGCTCTATGTGCCACTCGAGCAGGCCTATCTTGTCTCGCGCTATGTCGGCGTTGGCAAACGGTCGCCGCAGCTCAGTTCGCTGGCCGATGCAAAATGGACGCGCGCGAAAAAGAACGCGGTCTCATCCATTTTCGATTACGCGGGAAAAATGCTCGCCGTCCAGGCCGAGCGCGAAACGGTTCCCGGTCACGCTTTCGGCCCGGACACAAAATGGCAGCGCGAGTTCGAACATTCCTTTCCATTTCGCGAAACGCCCGACCAGATGAAAGCGATCATCGACTCGAAGATCGACATGGAGCAGCCGCGACCGATGGACCGATTGATCTGCGGCGACGTTGGGTTCGGCAAAACCGAGGTTGCAATTCGCGCAGCTTTCAAAGCGGTCATGGACGGCAGACAAGTCGTCGTCCTCGCGCCCACGACCGTGCTCGCTCAACAACACTTCGAGGTTTTTCGGCAACGCATGCTCGATTATCCGGTCCGGATCGAGATGCTGAGCCGGTTTCGATCGCACAGCGAGCAGCGCAAAATTCTCGAGCTGCTCCGTCAGGGCGGCGTCGACATTGTCATCGGCACGCACCGGCTCATATCCGGCGACGTCATATTCAAAGATCTCGGCCTGGTCGTGATCGACGAAGAACAGCGCTTCGGCGTTCTCCACAAAGAAAAGTTCAAGGAACTTTTCAAGCTGGTCGACGTGCTGACGCTTTCAGCCACGCCGATTCCGCGCACGCTTTATCTTTCGCTCGTCGGCGCGAAAGACATGTCCACCATCGAAACACCGCCGCTCAATCGTTTACCGGTGGAAACAATCGTTTGCGGTTACGACGAGCGCATTATCCGGGACGCGATCAATCGCGAGCTCGAACGTCAGGGCCAGATCTATTTTTTGCACAACCGCGTCCAAACCATCGAGCGCATGCGAGAAAAAATTGTCGATCTTGTCCCTCAAGCGCGGGTCGAAGTTGGCCACGGGCAAATGGATGCCGACGAGCTCGAGGAAGTGATGGCGCGGTTTGTTGCCGGAAAAATCGACGTGCTGGTTTGCACCACCATCATCGAGAGCGGTCTCGATATTCCGAACGCGAACACGATCATCATCGATCGCGCCGATCGTTTCGGTCTGGCTGACCTCTACCAACTCCGCGGCCGCGTCGGTCGCGCCGAGCACAAAGCCTACGCCTACCTCCTTTTGCCGCGCGAAATGATGACTGTTGGCGCCGCGCGCAAAAGAATCAACGCGATCAAACAATACAGCTCGCTCGGCGCCGGATTTCGCATCGCCATGCGCGACCTCGAAATTCGCGGCGCCGGCAGCATTCTCGGCACCGCCCAGAGCGGCCATATTATGGCGATCGGTTTCGATCTTTATTGCCAGCTTCTCAAACAAGCCGTCGCGCAATTGAAAGGGCGAAAATTTCAGCCGCGGCTCGATGTCGATCTTCGCATCGATTTTGTGGCCACCAATGAAGCCGAATTCGCCCAGCTTGGCCCCGAACAACGCATTCCGGCATTCGTTCCGGCCAATTACGTCAGCGACACGGGATTGCGGATCAAAGCTTATCGCGAGATGGCCGGGATTAGCACCCGCGAGCAATTTGACCGCGTCCAGCGCGAATGGCGAGATCGGTTCGGCAAGTTTCCGATGGCGGTTGACAATTTGTTCCTCCTCGCCGAAATCAAGCTCGCCGCCGCCAAAACCGGTATCAGTCGCGTAGAAGTGCGCGAGCGAAAGTTGATGCTGACCCGGCGGGGCGAGTTTATACTTGTCGACGGCAAATTCCCCCGTTTAGTTGCGAAGCCAGCGCATCTCGGGGAGATCTTGGAGCTAACAAAAAAATTTACATGATCCGGCAAATTCTCATCACACTGATCGCAGCCTCCCTGCTGAATTTTTCGCCCCTTTGCCACGCCGCCTACGCCCAGGCTGAACCGGAAGTGGTCGATGGCGTGGCGGCGGTCGTGAATGGCGAGGTCATCACCTTTTCTCAGGTCCGCGGCCTGGTCGGGCCGCGAGAAAAATTATTGCGCGCCCAATTCAGCGGCGAGGAGCTCATCAAAAAGGTTAAGGAAGCTCGCCAGGCCGCGCTTCAGGATTTGATCGATCGCCAACTTATTGTTCAGGCGTTCAAAAAAGAAAATTTCCAGATTCCCGATCATTTCGTTGAAGAACGGGTGCATGACATTGTCCGCACGGATTTTGGCGGCGACCGCAACACTTTCATTAAAACGCTCGAGGCGCAGAAGTACTCCATGGGTGAATTCAAAAAGATGGAGACCGAAAAAATGATCGTCCAGGCGATGCGGGGCAAGAACGTCAAGTTCAACACGATCGCTTCGCCCGTGAAAGTGGAAGAATATTACAAAGAGCACCACGACGAATTCACGAGCAAGGCTCAAATCAAATTGCGCTTGATCATGATTCCAAGCCACGCCAGCGACGGTAACGCCGCCGCCCAGAAAGCGATGGCTGATGAGATTTTCGGCAAACTCGTCAACGGCGCCGAGTTCGAACGCATGGCGCAACTTTATTCCGAAGACAGCACCCGCGAGAAAGGCGGGGACTGGGGCTGGGTTGAGCGCAAGACACTGGCCGCGCAGCTCGAAAAAGCGGCGTTCAGTCTCGAGCCGGGCAAAATCAGTAACGTGATCGAGTTCGCCGGCAATTATTACATCCTCAAAGTCGAAGACAAACACGGCGGCGATACCAAATCGCTGGCCGATGCCCGCGCCGACATCGAAAAGAAATTGATCCAGCAGGAAGCGCAAAAATTGCAGGAAAAGTGGCTCTCCAGTCTGCGCGCCAAGGCGTTCATCAAAACGTTCTGAGTTGTTGATCGAAAGATCGACAACGACGCTCCCGCTTCCCACTTAGTCTTTGTCTTCCAGCTGCCGCTTGCTAGCGCGCGCGCTCTTGTTGAAGATGCGGCATGCGACCGCGCATTGGCATCACGCTCGGTGATTGCGCCGGCATCGGGCCGGAGATTGTCGATCTTGCCCTGAAATCGGGACGCGTGCCCGATTCAGCGGACTACGTCGTGATTGGTCGGCAGCCCGATTGCAAATCGGGCGCACCGACGATTGAAACTGCGCGCGCGGCTGCGGCTGCGCTTGAGGAAGCTGTCACGCGCGCGCGACGCGGCGAACTGCACGCGATCGTGACTGGACCAATACACAAAGCGCGAATGTACGAAGCGGGGTTTAAGTTCCCAGGCCAAACAGAATTTTTCGCCGAGCGCTGCGGCGTGGAAAACTTCGCCATGTGTTTGACCGGCGGCAAAATCACGGTCGCGCTCGTGACCGCGCACATTCCGTTGAGCGAAGTTCCGCGCGCGATCAAACAAAGCGAGATCGTTCGTGTCGGTTTATTGCTTGCCGATTTTCTCCAACGCCGCGGCATTCAAACGCCGCGCCTCGCCGTCGCTGGATTAAATCCGCACGCCGGGGAATCTGGAAAAATTGGTCGCGAAGAAATCGAAATCATCAGTCCGGCAATTACTGAGCTGAACTCGTCACATGTCACACGTCACACGTCACCAATTTTCACCGGTCCGGCTTCGCCCGACACGATTTTTCATCGCGCGGCTGAAGGCGAATTCGACGCCGTGCTTTGCATGTATCACGATCAAGGTTTGATCCCGCTCAAGCTGCACGGGTTTCACAGCGGCGTGAACAC
>DASTJU010000306.1:0-8125 GCA_035716295.1 Chthoniobacterales bacterium
TAATTGAGACCATTATTGAGAAAGAGCACGACGCGCGGCAGGTGTTGATCCAGAAAAAGTCGAATACGCTCTGGGATCAGATCGGAAGGGCATATGGCGTGCTCACTTATGCTCACGCCATGACCTCGAAGGAAGCGCTCAATTTGCTCTCGATCATGAAGCTCGGGATCGATTTGGGCGCATTTCCGGAAGATCGGCGCTTGCCCGTGGACGAACTCTTCATCGATACGCAGCCGGCGCATTTGCAAAAGAGCTCGCAGCAGAAGATGAACGCGGAGGAACGCGACCATTTGCGCGCCCAAATCATCCGCGAGCGTTTGCGAGTGTTCCCTAAACCTGATATTACTAAAGTGGCGAAGGAATCGGAGAACGGATCGAGTCCCGAGCCGCAAACCAATGAATAATTTTACGCCCCGCGCACAACAGGTTCTGGCCCTCGCTCGAAAGGAGGCCGACCGGTTCAATCACAACTACGTCGGCACCGAGCATCTTCTGCTCGGCTTGATCAAGCTCGGCCAGGGCGTCGCGGTCAACGTTCTCCAAAAAATGGGACTCGATCTCGAGACCGTGCGGATGGAAGTCGAGAAACAAGTCGGCTCCGGTCCAGAAACAAAAATCGTCGGCAACATTCCTTACACGCCGCGAGTGAAAAAGGTTTTAGCGCTCGCCGGCAAGGAAGCGAAGGCGCTCAATCATTCCTACGTCGGCACCGAACACATCTTGCTTGGTCTCCTTCGGGAAGGCGAAGGCGTCGCCGCGCGCGTGCTCAAGAGCCTTGAGATCGATATCGAACGCACCCGTAACGAAATTTTGAAAGAGTTGGATCCAAACTTCACGCCGTCGGAGACGGAAGAGGGTGGCGAGCCGACTTCGAAAAAGGATGTCAAAACTCCGGCGCTGCGCGCGTTCGGTCGCGACCTGACCGAGCTGGCCAAGAAAGGCGAGCTCGATCCGGTCATTGGACGTCACAACGAAATCGAACGCGTGATTCAAGTGCTTTGCCGGCGGACAAAGAATAATCCGGTGCTGATCGGTGAGGCTGGCGTTGGTAAGACCGCGATCGCGGAAGGTCTGGCGCAGGAAATTGCCAGCGGCAATGTGCCGGAGCTATTGCGCGACAAGCGCGTCGTCACGCTCGATCTCGCATTGATGGTCGCGGGCACAAAGTATCGCGGCCAATTCGAAGAGCGCATCAAAGCGGTGATGGATGAAATTCGCCGTTCCAAGAACGTCATTCTTTTCATCGACGAGTTGCACACGATCGTCGGCGCCGGTTCCGCCGAAGGCGCAATGGACGCATCGAACATCATCAAACCCGCACTCAGTCGCGGCGAATTGCAATGCGTCGGCGCGACCACGATGAACGAGTATCGCAAATACATCGAGAAGGACGCAGCGCTCGAGCGCCGGTTCCAAACCGTGAAAGTCGATGCCCCGACCGTTGAGGAAGCGATTGAGATTTTGAAAGGACTGCGTCCGAAGTACGAAGCGCATCACAAGGCCAAATTGACCGACGAAGCGCTCGAGACCGCCGTGAAATTTTCCGAGCGCTATATCACTGGACGTTTTCTGCCGGATAAAGCGATCGACGTCATGGATGAGGCTGGGGCGCGCGCCCGAATCAACTCGATGACGCGTCCGCCGGACGTGAAGGAAATCGAGAAGGACATCGAACAAATTCGTCTGCAAAAAGAGGCCGCGATCAAGGCGCAGGATTTCGAAAAAGCCGCCGCGCTTCGTGACAAGGAAAAGCAGACCAAGGAAAAACTCGATTCCATTTTGGCGAAATGGCGCCAGGAGCGCGAAGAAAAGGAAGTGCTCGTGACGGCCGACGACATGATGCACATCATTTCGAAAGTGACCGGCGTTCCGCTCCAGCGAATGGAGCAGGCGGAGACCGATAAGCTTCTCCAGATGGAAGAGGAGCTGAAAGGCAAAGTGATTGGTCAGGATGAAGCGGTCATTGCGGTTTCGAAAGCGCTGCGCCGCAGCCGCGCCGATCTGAAAGATCCGCGCCGTCCAATTGGGTCGTTTATTTTCCTCGGACCGACCGGTGTCGGCAAAACATTCCTCGCCCAGAAGCTGGCCGAATTCATGTTTGGCGATCGCGACGCGCTGATTCAGATCGACATGTCGGAGTACATGGAAAAATTCACCGCCTCGCGTTTGATTGGTTCGCCACCGGGCTACGTCGGCTATGAGGAAGGCGGCCAGCTTTCGGAAGCGGTCCGACGCCGGCCGTATTCGGTTGTGCTCTTTGACGAAATCGAGAAAGCGCATCCGGACGTGATGCACTTGCTTCTGCAAATTCTCGAAGAAGGTAAAATCACCGATTCATTAGGCCGAAAGATCGATTTCCGGAACACGATCATCATCATGACGTCGAACGTAGGGGCCGAGCTGCTCAAGAAACAGACAACGATGGGTTTCGGCGCGCCGCGCGAAGGTCACGATTACGAGTCGATGCGGGAAAAAATCCTGGAAGAAACCAAGCGCGTGTTTAAGCCGGAGTTTCTCAATCGTCTCGACGAGATCACCGTCTTCCACTCGCTCGACAAGTCGCACCTCTTGCAGATTGTCGATCTTGAGGTGGAAAAAGTGAAGATCCGCCTCAGAGCGAAGGAAGTAGAAATTATTCTCGACAACCTGGCACACGAGTTTGTGATCGAAAAAGGTTACGATCCGAATTACGGCGCGCGGCCGATGCGGCGCGCGGTGGAGCGTTTTCTCGAAGATCCGCTTGCGGAAGAAATTCTGCGCGGCAACGTCAAAGCCGGGACCAAGGTTCAGGTTACCGCAAAAGATGGAAAGCTCGTTTTCCAATCGGACGTGCCGAAAAAGAAACTGGCCGAGCCGATCGCTGACTAAAACGTCGCGGGCTGCCGGTCCGTCGTCTGATTGATGTCGTCCCGGAACTGGTTGTTTGGACTAATCCTGGTCGTTGCGACTACGCTCGCCTATCAACCGGCTTGGAACGGAAAACCGATCTGGGACGATGAAATTCATATCACGTCCCCCGAACTCAGTTCATGGCACGGGCTCGGTCGGATTTGGACGGATCCTGCTGCGGCGCCGCAATACTATCCGCTTCTTCACACGGTTTTTTGGATCGAACACAAACTTTGGGGCGACCGGCCGCTTCCCTACCATCTTCTCAACATTGCGCTGCATGCGCTCACGGCCCTGCTGCTGTGGCGAATCCTTGAGCGCTTGCAACTTCCCGGCGCCTGGCTCGCGGCCGGGATTTTTGCGCTGCATCCAGTTCTGGTTGAATCGGTCGCCTGGATTTCGGAACTCAAGAATACTTTATCAGGAGCGTTATGTGCAGGTTCGGCGCTGCTGTATCTAAAATACGATCAGGAGCGAAAGCGCAGCGCTTATTTCATCGCGTTCGCGCTGTTCCTCGCCGGCGTGATGACAAAAACCGTCATCGTCACTTTACCGGCGGTGCTGTTGGTCATTTTCTGGTGGAAACGCGAAACCTTGAAGTGGAAACAGGATTTCCTACCGCTGGTCCCATTTTTCCTTGTCGGTCTCGTTGCTGGCCTGGTGACAATCTGGTCGGAAGAAAAATTCTCTGTCGAACATGGTGAGACGTTTGATTTTTCGTTGATCGACCGCTTTCTGATCGCCGGTCGCCTCTTTTGGTTTTACTTGGGCGAATTGTTTTGGCCCCAAAATCTGATGCTGATCTATCCGGCGTGGAAGATCAGTCAGGCGATTTGGTGGCAGTATCTCTTTCCGCTTGTCGGGCTGATTCTGTTTCTCGGCTTGTGGATGATCCGGAAGAGGTGGCGCGGTCCATTCGCCGCCGCGCTCTGTTTTCTGCTCATGCTTTCTCCGGTCCTCGGCTTTTTTAATCTTTCCTTCTTCATGTCCGCTCTGGGGGCGGACCACCATATGGCGATATTTCGGGCCGATCATTTTCAGTACCTTGCAGCAGTCGCAGTCATTGCTCCGATTTCGAGCGGACTGATCTGGTTGGCTGCGAGAATAGTGGGACCGCTACGTTCCGCGATTTATACAGGTTGCGCGGCAATGCTCGTTTTGCTCGCTACCCTGACGTGGGTGCAGAGCGCCAGCTATCGGGATGCCGAGACCTGTTTTCGCGAAGTCATCGCGAAGAATCCGAACTCAGTAACCGCACATGGCAACCTGGGCAGCGCGCTTCTAAAGAAGGGCTCGGTGGATGAGGCAATCGTTGAATTTCAACGCTCGCTCGAAATCGATCCTGGTTATCAATTTGGCCGCTACAATCTCGGCGCCGCACTTCTGCAAAAAGGCGAACCAGACCAAGCGATCCCGCACTTGCGGGCCGTTCTGAAGGTGAATCCCAATCATCCGAAAGCGTATTACACTCTCGGCAATGCTCTTTCGAAAATGGGCGCGGTTGACGAAGCCACCGCTTCTTACAAACGGGCTCTTCAACTTCAGCCTGATTTTCCCGATGCCCACACCAATCTCGCCAATCTGTTGCTCGAGAACGGAGAAATCGATGAGGCCATGATGCATTATCGAGCGGTTCTGCAGCTTCAGCCAAATGATCCCCGTCAGCACTACAATCTAGCTGTTGGTTTTGTGCGCAAAGGCGAGTTGGATCCGGCGATCAGTGAGTTAGAAACCGCACTACGGATCGATCCCAATTATCCCGATGCAGCACCCCTCTTAAAGGATTTGATTGCGCAGAAAGAGCGGCGTTGAAGCTGTCTTACGCGCGCGGATGCGCTTCGGCGTAGGCTTTCTTCAACCGCTCAACCGTTACGTGCGTGTAAATCTGCGTGGTCGAAAGGCTGGCATGGCCGAGCAACGCCTGCACACTGCGCAAATCTGCGCCACGATCGAGCATGTGAGTGGCAAAACTGTGACGAAGTTTGTGCGGGCTGATCGAAATCGGGATCGATGTGTGACGTAAATAACGTTTTAAGATCAGCCAGATGGATCGCGGCGAAATCCTTTTCCGCGATTTACTAATGAAGAGCGCGCCGGAATGCACGTTGGCGGCCGAGCGATATTTCGAGATCGCTTCCAGAGCAGGTGCGCCGACTGGACAAACGCGCTCTTTCCGGCCTTTGCCAAAAACGCGCACCGACTCGGTGTAAAGATCGACATCTTCCACGTCGAGCGCGGCCAGTTCGCTCAAACGCAATCCGCTGCTGTAAAAAAGTTCCATCACCGCGACGTCGCGAAGCGGCATCCACTCCGGCGCGGCGCGTTGTTTGGCGATCTTCAGTGGCGCGGCCAGCAATTCCTCGATCTGTTGGCGGGTAAGGACGAGCGGCAGTTTTTTCTCGATCTTTGGGAGTTGCAGTTGCCGCACCGGATCGATCCGAAGTCTCTTCCGATCAGTCAGAAATTTGTAAAACGCACGCAGTGCTGAGAATTGCAGGCGCACATAGGAACGTGCCTGGTCGCGCTTCATGATCGCGAAGAGATAATCGCGAAAGTCGTCCGCCGTGCATTTCTTCCAGGGCTTTTGGTTTTGCCGTCGGAACGCGCCGAGTGCGTGCCGATAAGCCTTCAGCGTTCGCGGCGACGCGTTTCGTTCTACCGTGAGATAACGGAAAAACTCTTCCGCGAGCGGATCCTTTTTTACCGCCACGTCTGGGTCCTTGTCATGTCGACCGAAAATGCCAGTCCGGTTCGGACTTAAAATTGCGGCACCGGTTTCTCGATCATATAGCGGGTCTGGGCCGCGTCTGCCCGGCCGCTTATCTGGGTTTGGAAAATCGGCGGCGGATTGGTTGAGATCACTTCGAAATCCTTCAGGATAAATTCCGGATAAACCCGATTGCTCGCCGGCTCGTAAACCTTGTCGCCGCTGAAGTTGCCGTAAAGTTTGTATTCGTAATTGTTGTCCGAGCCGAACTTCAGCGCCGCGCGATCGGGCGCGAGCTTTTGTTTTTCATTCAACATGACGAGCTGGGCCGTGCTCCAGGGCTGGTTCGGTCGCCGCACGTATCCCCAAAACTTGAAGTCCGGTTTAAAATAACGCCGGCCGATATAATAATCGCCCGCCGGCTCGGCTGCGATCCGTTGGGCCATCGCGTTCTTCGCATTGTGAATGCCTGTTGGCATCTCTTGGCATCCGGCGAAAAACAGAAGCGCGGTCGCCAAGAAAACTGGTTTTGCGCGCAAGATGGACATCTTCCAGGATCGACATCTACTCAGCTCTGCGACCCGCGCAATCCCCCGTTTCTTTTTGCATCGGGCTGCGGTGTCCGTAAAATTTGAAGCCTGATGCTGGAATTAGAGGTTTACGCTGCTGGTCTTCGCGATCTGGATAAGATTCTGGAGCTCGATCATCAGCTCGCGGCCATTCCCGGCCTGCGTTACAAGGTCGATCGCAATCACAACTTGGTTTATCTCGAGCTCGACCAGCCCACCATCACCTTTCGCGAGATCCGTGCGATCTTTCGCAAGCTCGCGCTTGATCCACGCTTCATCGGCGCAATTCCGGCAGAGCTTCGGCCAAAAACAAAAACGCAGCCGCTGGGTGTCTAAACAGAACAGCAAATGTTTTTCGTTCGATTTTTTAACGCGCTGGGACGATCACTCATTCGGTTCGTTCAGTATTTGGGCGAGGTCGTGATGTTGGCAGGTGACACGTTTCACTCGCTTTTTACGCGTCGTGTGCGCTGGAAATTATTTCTCAGCCAAATTGTCGAGATTGGATTGCTCTCGCAATTAGTCGTCGTCATCACAGGTGGCTTCACCGGCGCGGTTTTTACCGCCCAGACTTATTTTCAATTTCACAAAATCGGAATGGGCTCGGCCGTCGGCGCGGTCGTGTCGGTCGCGATCCTCCGTGAGTTGGGACCGGTCTTGACCGCGTTAATGGTGACGGGTCGCGTCGGCGCGGCGATGTCGGCCGAGATCGGGACCATGAAAGTGACGGAACAAATCGACGCGTTACGCGCGCTTGCGGTCTATCCGACTGATTACCTGGTCGTGCCGCGCGCACTGGCGATGATGGTCTCGATGCCGTTGCTCGTGGCCGAATGCATCGCGGTTGGGATCGCGGTCGGCTACTTCGTCGCGATTTTTTTGCTCGAAGTAAATGGCACCTATTACATGGCGAACATGGTCCGCTGGACGCGGAATCGTGACATTATCATGGGCCTTTCGAAAGCATTTTGCTTCGGCATTCTGATCGTCTTCATCAGTTGCCACAAAGGATTGACCGCGCGCGAAGGCGCGGTCGGGGTCGGCCGCGCCACAACCGAGGCGGTCGTTAACGCTTCGCTCGCCGTGCTGATCAGCAATTTTTTCCTGACCATGCTGCTCAACATAATTTACCCGGCCGGTTATCAATGAGCGCGCAAGATCGACATAACGGTTCGATGATCGCCGTGCATGGGCTGGTGAAAAAGATTGGCGAACAGGAAATTCTGCGCGGAGTGGATCTCGATGTTGCGCGCGGTGAGACACTCGCGATCATCGGGCGCAGCGGCGGCGGCAAGAGCGTGCTGCTTAAACATCTGATCGGTTTGATGCGGCCGAACGCGGGTGAAATCTGGATCGAAGGCCAGAGCATTATCGACATGAGCGAGCGCAATCTCGCGTCCATTCGCCAAAAGGTCGGCATTCTTTTTCAAGGGAGCGCGCTTTTCGATTCGATGACGGTGGCGGAGAACATCGCGTTTCCACTGCGCGAAGCAGGCGAGCGCGATCCCAAAGTTTTGAGCAAGCGCGTGACCGAAATGCTCGAAGTAATGGAATTGCAGGGACAGGAAGAAAAGATGCCGGTGAACTTGAGCGGCGGGATGAAAAAACGCGTCGGTCTCGCGCGTTCGATCATTCGTCAGCCATCGTGCATTCTCTATGACGAACCGACTTCCGGACTCGATCCGATCGTTTCAGACTCGATCAATCGGTTGATTCGTCGCCTGCAGCAGCGTCTCGGCGTGACCAGTATCGTTGTCACGCACGACATGAAAAATGCGTTCCACGTCGCCGACCGGATTGCGTATTTGCACGAAGGGCAAATTTACTTTCAAGGGACGCCGGAAGAAGTACGGCAATCTTCCGATCAACTTCTCCAGGATTTCCTGCTTGGTCGGTCGGACGAGCAGTTGACCCCGAAAGCGTTCGGGGTCGAGAGTTGAAGCCGCAATGAACCGGCACG
>DASTJU010000307.1:0-7303 GCA_035716295.1 Chthoniobacterales bacterium
CCAGGGCAATGCGTTGGCGCGACAAATCCAGAGCAACAGCGCGGCCATGCCCAACTTTTAAGTGGCTAGACGCAAATCGAACCCGCAACGCTAGGCGAAGTCTGACACGACTTGCGAGCTTTGCAGTTATGTGTAACTGTCCGCGCCTATGTTCACTACTTCTCTTCGGATCAGTCTTGCTGGGTTAATAATTTCCGCCGTCTCCGCCTGGGCTTCCCCCGTTGGCCCGGCAAGAATCCAGGGCATTGTGAAAGATTCCAAGGCACAGCCGATCGCCGGCGCTGAAGTGCACATTTCAGCCAAAGACGGAAGCGGTCTTCAAAAGATTATCCGGACGGATTCAAATGGACAGTACGGAGTGAGCAAGCTGCCGGTCACCGATTACGAAGTCGTCCTTTTTGTGAATGGCGCGATCAAAGCGTCCATTAACAACACAAAAGTTTTCAGCGACAAACCTACCCAGCTAGATTTCAAGTTGACCGGCCAATATGCCGCGAACAAGCCCGTCAAAAAACACACGCATATGGTTTACGTGCCTGCCGAAACCGGCAGCAATTTGAGCGGCCACTGGGTAGAAGTTGACGACGTTGTCGGAGCGGCAGGCGCCCAATCAGGCGAGGTGAAGCACCTCAGCGGCGAAGCGGCACGTAGCTTCCAGAGGAACACCGGAACTACCGGCGGCGGAAACTGATTTTTAAAGAACGCTTTAGAAACGCGCGGTTTCGGCCGCGCGTTTTTTTTGTACCAAGACCGTTTCTATCCTGAAACAATGTAGCCTTCTTCGCCGTGCTCGTTGATGTCGAGCCCTTGCCGCTCAACTTCGGGAGCGATCCGAAGCCCGATAAATCTTTTCACGACCGCCCCAATGATGACCGTCGCCACAACCGCGAGCAAAATTGTGATTGCGATCGCTTTTAGTTGTTGAAGCCAGAGCGCGTGGCCGGCGAGTTTCGCCAGATTTGGATTCACGCTTGCAGTAGCGAAAAGTCCGGTGAGAAACGCACCGAGCGTCCCCCCGACCGCATGCACACCAAATGTGTCGAGCGCGTCATCGTAGTGGAACCACGATTTTAATTTCGTGCAGGCAAAAAATGGGACGGCGCCGGCGGCCACACCGATGAGGACGGCCCCGGTTGGATCAACGTAGCCGCAAGCCGGCGTGATCACCACCAGTCCGGCGACCGCGCCGGAACAGAATCCGAGCACACTGGCTTTCCCACGCAATACATACTCGAGCATGGCCCAGGTAAACGAGGCGACCGCAGTCGCGAGCGTTGTTGTCGTGAACGCGTTGGCCGCGATGCCATCGGCGCCAAGCGCGCTGCCGGCGTTAAATCCGTACCAACCGACCCACAGCATTCCGGCACCAACCATGCAAAGCACCATGCTGTGCGGCGCCATGATTTCTTTACGAAAACCGAGCCGCGGCCCGAGCAGAGCGCAAAGAACAAGCGCCGACCAGCCGGAAGACATGTGCACGACCGTGCCGCCGGCAAAATCGATCGCCGTAATCTTCGCGCGCGGATTCCAAACGCCGTTCATCAATCCGTCAATTCCCCAAACCATGTGTGCGAGCGGAAAATAAACGACGAACATCCAAACGCCCACGAAGACGAGCACCGCGGCAAATCTGATTCGTTCCGCGACCGCGCCGATGATCAGGGCCGGCGTGATGATCGCGAACATCAGCTGATACATCGCGAAAATGTTTTGCGAAACCCAGAAGGAGTAATCGCCGTTTGGTTGGGCATCGACTCCGCGAAGAAATGCAAACTTCAATCCACCGATGAATGGCGAGCCTCGCGAAAAAACGAGCGAATAGCCGACCGCCCACCAAATAATCGCGACCAACCCTGCGATGCCGAGACACTGCGCCAGGACCGACAACACGTTTTTTTGCCGGACGAGTCCGCCGTAAAAAAGCGCCAATCCGGGCAGCGTCATAAAAAGAACCAGCGCTGAAGCCGTCATCATCCAAGCGTTGTGACCGGGACCGGAGCCGGAAATGTTGGAAGCGCTTTTCGCGTTGGTCGAATCCGAGCCGCGCGCGGAATTGTTTACGTAAGCTTCCAAATCCGCGACACGTTGCTCAAGTGATGGAGACGCGCTCGGTGCTACCGTCGCGGTTTGCGAATGTGAAACGTTCGCGAAAAGCAAAAGCGCGCCGAAAATTAAAACGCGTATGAACATGTCGATCTTCCCGGCCAGCGTTAATAGAGCCGGCCGCTCAGGATCGACAAGGAAAACTCCGCCGAGCTGTGATCGAACTGCTTAAGGCGCTCGGCGGAGTCTCTCTCTGCCAAAATTAAAGCTGAATCACGAAGGAATTAAGCCTGCCACTGGAGGGCTGAGTGGAAATTTGGTTCATCGATTGAATGTCGGCTTCGTCGCTGCCCTCCTCGTCGGTGTCAGTGTCGCCATCGAGCTCGGATTGCTGCGCGGAGATGACGGCCGGGAGATCGTTCTGCTGTAATTTCTCGTAACGCTGCCTTACTTCGGCGGGAACTTTATCCAGCTCCTCTTTCGTCTCGACCGGCCCGCTGAACAAAAGCAATCCCTGCGGATCTTTCGCGGTCAGCACTTTTTTCCCGTCAACTTTTTCGACCCGCAATTCGCCTTTGTCGTCGGAGTAAACAATCTGCGCTCTGCCGATGTCGATCTTGGTAGTCCTCAACCCGCCGTCTTCGCTTCTAGTGACGTTGATATTACCGTTGGCACGGAGCGCTTCACCCCGAGCGCGTTGGGCCTGGTCGCGAATACGCTGGGCTTGATCGCGCATTCGTTGTGCGAGGTCGCGACGGCGCTGGGCTTCTTCACGAACACGTTGGGCCTCAGCCTGCGCCGTCATTACCGCGTCATGGATCATTCCTTGCCCTCCATTTCCGAGTTGTTCTCTCAAATGATTCATTTCTTCTTGCAGGTCGTTCATTCCGAAGTCGCCAAAGTCGTGGTCGCCAAGTAGAAACCCGTGGCGATGGCGTCCGGGACCGAACTCCCGTTCCTGCGGCACTTCCTTTTTCGACAACTTCACGCCGATCTTCTCTTCCTTGCCCTTGCGCAAGACCGTGAGCGTGACAGTTGTTCCCTCCGAAAAACTGCGCACAAGTTTCGAAAGTTGGTCCGGCTCGGTCAGGATCTGGTCGTTCAACATTTTGAGAATGTCGTTTTGTTGAACGCCGGCCGCGGCGGCGGGACCGTCCGGAACGACATAATCGACGACCAGCCCGAAGCCTTTGGCCAGTCCGAGCTGCTCACTTACAACCCTCGGCACATCCGAGGTTTCGACGCCGAGATAGGTGACCGGCACTTTGGGCATTTTCTCGTGACGATCTGGCGGCGATCCTGGCGGGTTCGGTGGGTTCGGCGGATTAGGCGGCGGTTGAGTGAACGCTGCGATCGGCAGAAGCGCGATCGCGGCGATCATGGTGATGATCGATTTTGTTTTCATAGTTGTTGTTCTAAAATTCATTGGCCGGTAACTGGAACGAGCGAAACTTCTTCGCTCGGATAAGAAATACGCAGTGACGCGCCGGTGGTTGGATTTCGCCACCGCAACGTCTCGCGGGTGTGCGAGCGAACACGGCGCATCGGCTGTTCGGAATTGTTCGGGAAATGAACTCCTTCGTCGCGAGTGTGATAAACAACCTGGGTTAAACCAGCCGGAACAAACTGCGCGGTCGAAGTTGGAGATGAAAATTGCGGAGCCGGTGTAATCGACGCCAGTGTCGGAATCTTTTTCTCAGGTCGTTCAAGTTGAATACGCGTGAACAACACCAGCGCAGCGGCGGCGGCCAACCCAAGGCCGAGCGAGAGCCAGTTGAAATGAAAGCGGCGCTCTTGCGGAAGCACGCCGGCGGTGGACGCCAGCCGCGCTGTCTCGGAGCGAAGCTGGCTCGACCTTTCCTGTCCTTCTTCGGGCAGCGCCCGCTCAACTCGCGACATCAAATCCGCCGACGGCTGAACCGGGCGAAGTTTTCGCAGTTTGTTTTCGATCTCGGAAAAATCGTTCATACAGCGGGCAAATTCTTTTTAAGCGCGGCGAGCGCGTACCGATATCGGGACGCCGCCGTGTTCTGCGAAATTTCGAGAACGCTCGCGATTTCAGCAAAGGTGAGCTCGTTCCAAATCTTCATCACCAGCACCTCCCGTTGCTCGCGAGGTAAAAGATCGAGCGCGGCCACAAGCGCGCGTTGAGATTCATCCTCAATCTCGAACAATGGCTGAACCGTTTGATCCATTTCGGAAACAGCAGTGGATTCGCGTCGGGCGCGCCGGCTGTCGCGCCGGAGAAAATCGAGCGCAATGGAGCGAACCGTCGCGTAAAGGAGGCCACGATTCGCGATGTCATGTTGTTTTCGCCAAAAACGAACGAATGCTTCCTGGACAATGTCCTCCGCATCAGCTGTCGATCGCGCCCATTGCCGCGCGAACAGCAGCAGGCCGGGCGCGAGCTGGGAAAAGCAAATCTTCCAATTTTCATCGGTGGCAACATTCTCCATGACCTTTTCACGGTCTTTTATAATCAAGACGCCGCCAACTTCTGTTTTTGTCTAACTCTGTCGGATTTTGTCTTGCTTTGAGCACCGGGCGTTGAGACAACCGCCGATATGAACTGGATAGGAATAAACTGGATACCAATAATTTGTGCGGCAGCAGCTTACTGGGTCATCGGAGCCATCTGGTACATGGCTTTGTTCGGGAAAATTTGGGCGGCGGGCATTCAACAGCACGGAGTCAAAGTCGATGGCAGCGGCATGGGCGCGAGGATGATCGGAAATTTCATCTGCAATCTCATCGCAGCTGCGATCATGGCGCGTTTGATCGCGAGAACCGGCATCACGGACCTGAGTCACGGGTTAAAGCTCGGCGCCGGTGTCGGGCTTGGTTTTTCAGCGACAGCTCTGACGATCCAATACCTGTGGGAATCGAAACCGTTTAAAGTCTGGTTAATCGATTCCAGCTATCACTTTTTCGGCTGTCTCGCGCTCGGCGGAATCCTCGCCGTGTGGCGATAACTTATTTCTTCGGCAGCGCGCGCAGAACCAGATTCCCTAGCCAATCCGGATTTGCCACCCCGTCGCGGTAAGCTTGCAGCGACTCGACGGACGAATTCACCCGCAGATTGCTGTAGGTTTGATCGATATTCTGCCAGCGCTCGTGCCAATAAACCGCCGCCTTCACCCGCGGATAGCGTGTCCGAAAAAGTTCGAGCGCTTGTTTGATCCATTCCGGTTTATGAATTCCGGGTTCGCCGGGCTCATAAGGAAATTCGCCGGTCGCCCATTCTGCAATCATGATCGGCTTATTCGGATCGAGTCCGCTCAATTCCTGATACGGCCAGTCGAGCAATGAAGTGATGCCGGGATTGGTTTCGTCTTTGAATTGCTGGCCGTAAACACTCAGGCCCAACCAATCGACATAATCGGAGCCCGGATAATAAGCCGGCGCAAAATTCCAGGTATCGAGCGGATAGGAATAATTATTGGCGTGAAACATCCATTTGATGTTGGCCGCGCCGCGTGCGCGGACGCGGTCGACCACATGCCGATAAGCGCGCCGGAAATTTTCGGGGCCTTTCCAATTGTTGGCTGCGTCATCCCAATCTTCGCCGCCATAAAATGTTCCCGACCACGGAAACCAATCACCGTTCATCTCCACTCCGAAAGCGACGATCATTGGATGCCCGAACTCGCGCGCGCTATCGGCCCATTTGTCGATATAGGCGTCCCATTTTCCGGCGATAATATCGATCAGGTTGAATTTATCGGGGCCGTGATTTTGCATATAGGGCTTGTCCCACGGCGACCAAAACACGAGCGGCAGCGATCCATGTCGCCAGACCACGTTTAAATTCGCGGTCGGAAAAGTTTGCTCACCCCAATAGCTCGACGACGCGATTATCGCCTGATGTTTGCCGATCATTTGTTCGAAGTCCTCGATCATCTCGAGCGTCACGTCGTCTTCTTCGTCTCCAAAATCCATGAAAGCTCCGGTGTAAGCGCCGTGATCGGGAATCGCGACTTCGACCAGGCCGTTCGGATCGACAGCGTTTTGGTGCTGATCATTTTTCCGGCATGACGTCAGCGCCAAGAGCGGCGTCATTACCAAGCAAACGCCCAACGTCCAACGTCCAACGTCCAACATCGAATTTGGATTCACGCTCGCACCGGCACGCTGGCGGTGCGTTCGAGTTTGCCCCAGCTCACCCATGCCCCTTTGATCGCGCGGAGGATTGCTTTCCAAATGCAATAACTCAGCATCGGTCGATAGATCAGTCGCATCGGCAAAATCCGCCACGCGCGCGTGATTGGTTCGCGTTCCAAAATGCAAGCGAGCGTCGCGAGAATGACGTCCATCGAAAGAAACGTGATCACGAACGGCAGCACCGCGCTCCAGGCGCCGAATGGAAGCGACGCCAGCAAGAGCAGATCCACCACTGGCGTGATCGCCACGAGAATGATTTGAAAAAACCAGACGCTCGGCAAACTGAACCAGCCAAGCGCGCGATAGTTCCAGTTGAAGATCATGTCGCGATGTTTCCAGAGACATTGCAACGTGCCGTAGGCCCAGCGAAAACGCTGCCGCGCGAGCGTGCGCACCGACTCTGGCGCTTCCGTCCAGGCAATCGCCTGCGGCACGTAGACGATGCGTTGTCGATCTTTGTGCAACGCAAGTGTGAGATCGGTGTCTTCGGCCAGTGTTTGCAAACTTAAACCGCCGGCCTGATCGATCGCTTCTTTTCGGATCGCGCTAATCGCGCCCGGAACAACAGTGATGCAGTTCCAGCGCGTGTAAGCGCGGCGATCGAGATTGAATCCGCAAGTGTATTCAAGCGACTGGCAGCGCGCGATGAACGTGCGCAGATTGCCAACTTTCGCGTGGCCCGAAACCGCGCCGATCGTTTCGTCGCCAAATGGTTCGAGTAATAACGACAACGTGTCGCGTTGAAAATGCGTATCAGCGTCGACGAACACCACGATCCCATGACGAACTGCGGCCAGTGCGCGTTGCAACGCACGCGCCTTTCCGTGATTTTCCTGACGCAACAACCGCACTCGCGGATCAGCATCGGCTACGCGTTCGACTTCCGCAGCGGTTTCATCGCGAGATCCATCGTCCACTACAATGATCTCGAGCTCGCTTTTGTAATCGGTCGAAAGCAACGACTGCAAAGTGCCGGCGATCACTTTTTCTTCGTTGTAGGCCGCGATCACAATACTGATCGGCGCCTCGAAATCGTGTTTCGGTAAGCGTCGAAAACGGTAAGCGAGCCAAATCACCACCAACGTGCGCGCCACCACCA
>DASTJU010000308.1:0-5167 GCA_035716295.1 Chthoniobacterales bacterium
TCGCCATCGCCGGACGGACTCGTGCTTGTGGCGAAACGCGAGACCGGCGTGATCACGAAAGTCTGATCTTTTTGCTCGACCGGATAGGCCTGCTCGAGGTTGCTAGCCAATGTTTTCAATGCCGGCTCCGCTGCCGCCGCGCTCATTCCCGGTTTTATGCGGCCGATGATGAGCAATTGCGTACCGGTGCGGTCGCCCAGCGTCGTGCGATTGTCCGATTCGAAATCGTTCGCGACCGTGTTGTAAGAGCCGAGCGGCAGCCAGACTTCCGCCGCGAAAATTTGCATCGTGCCGGTAAATCCTTTCGGCAAGATTCCGATCACCGTATACTGGCGGCTGTTGATCGTGATCTGCGAATTCAGCAGCGCGGGATTGAGATTCTGTTTCTGCCAGAAGCTATAACTAACGATCGCAACCGCGGAATTTGTGCCCGGCTTTTCTTCTTCCGGCATGAATGTGCGGCCCTGCACCGGGACAACGCCGAGGACGGAGAAATAATTTGAGCTAACGAGGTCGGCAAAGGTGCGCCGCGTCGTCATGCGATCGCCGATGCCGACCATGGCAAGGTTATGCGCCATCACGCCGGAAAAAACGCTGTTCTGCTCGCGAATATCGACGTAAGCGGGATAGGAAAACCCGCGGAATTTTTTCGGATCTTTCTTGTCCTGGGAAAAGAGCTGCACGACTTGGTGCGGCTCCGCATAGGCCGGCGGCCGATACAACATCGTGTTGAGCAAGCTGAAAATGGCGGTGTTCGCGCCGATTCCCAGCGCCAGCACTGCCACGGCTGCGAGCGTAAATCCCGGTGCCTTGAACAGTTGCCGAAACGCAAATTTGAGATCGCGCATCATGGTCAGGCGTTGTGGCTCAGCGCGATCATCTCAGCAAACCCCGCAGCGCCACTTTGATCTCGCTCAGCATATTCGCTGGTGATTGCCGATTTTTACATTCGTCAGGCCGC
Source organism: Chthoniobacterales bacterium (assembly GCA_035716295.1). GTDB lineage: Bacteria > Verrucomicrobiota > Verrucomicrobiia > Chthoniobacterales > UBA10450 > AV40. The sequence continues at coordinate 962 of DASTJU010000308.1, forward strand.
GATCCGGCTGTCTTCCACAACCCGACCGTCGAACAAGTGCACCGTGCGATCGGCGTGCTGCGCGAACCGCTCGTCGTGCGTGACCATGCAAATCGTCGCGCCGCCGGCGTGCAGTTCCTTGAGCAAGTTCATCACCGCTTCACCATTGCGTGAGTCGAGATTTCCAGTCGGCTCGTCCGCGAGCAGGATCGCCGGTTTGCCGGCGAGCGCACGCGCGACCGCCACGCGTTGCTGCTGGCCGCCCGAGAGCTGGCTCGGCAAATGTTTTGCCCGATGCGCCATTCCCACGCGATCCAGCGCTTGGGTGACCAAAGTTTTTCGATCACCCGCGTTCATTCCGCGATAGGTCAGCGGCAATTCGACGTTTTCGAAAACGGTAAGATCGCCGATCAGATTGAAGCTCTGGAAAATAAAACCGATCTCGCGGTTCCGAATTCGGGCGCGGTCGGCAAACGAAAGGTTAGCGACTTCGCTGCCTTTGAGCGCGTAGCTGCCGTTCGAAGGCGTGTCGAGCAGACCCAGGATCGACAATAACGTCGATTTGCCGCAGCCCGACGGTCCGGCGATCGAAATGTATTCGCCATCGCGAATATCCAAATGAATTCCGGAAAGCGCGTGGGTCTCGACTTCGTCGGTCAGAAACACTTTGGTGACCGCATCAAGCCGGATCAATGGAGTTGAGCCGTTCTTGCGCGATGATGTTTGAGGGTTTGGTGAGGTTGATGTCATGGTTGGTTTAGTTGAGTCGAATTCGTTCGTGTGAATCCCAGGCGCTGGTATCGGAAAGGATGACCTGATCGCCTGGATTCAGGCCGCTGAGAATTTCAATCGTGTTGACCGAGCTCTTGCCGAGTTTCACCGGCGTGCGCGTCGCTTCGTTGCTGCCGGGAACCAGTTTGAACATGCCAACGGTGTTGTTCTCCTGGCCAAACGCGGGCCGGCCGACAAAGACAACGTTATCGAGCCGCTCGAGCTCAATCGTTCCATCGACACTCAAGTCGGGTCGCGCGCCCTTTGGCAATTCTTCATCGAACGCGACGTCCACCGTCACAGTTCCCTGCTCCACCGCTGGATCGATACGTTTGACGTGGCCTTTGACCACGCCGTTGCGGGTGTCGATCGTCGCCTGCTGATTTGGCTGAATATCTTTCGCCTGCGTCTCCGCGATCTTGATCTGCGCCTTGAGTTTCGAAGGATCAGCGACGCGCGCGAGATTGTCGCCCGGTTTCACCCGCTGACCAACCTGCACCGGCAGCGCTTGCAGGACGCCGGACATTCCAGCCTTCACATGCAACTTCTCAACCTGGTCGAGTTTTAATTTCGCCAGTTGATTCGCTTGATCGACTGCCGCCTGTTTCGACGCCAGCTGCGGCTCAATCGAATCGCGCGAGAAGGTCCATCGCTTTTGCTCGATATCATCGGTCTTCTGACATTCTTCCTCTTTGATCTTCGAAGTTTTATAAACGAGCTCTGCCACCAAACCGTTTTTCGCCAATTGATCGTTCGTCTGCCGCTCCATTTTGGCCTGCTCGTAGGCGGAATGCGCCACGGCAGCTTTGGATTCCTGATCGAGCAGTTCGCGCTGCAAAGTCGCTTTCTCCGAGGCAAGCTCAGCTTCGGCGCCCTTCGCTTTCGACTCCGCTTCGTGGGCGCTCTGTTCTAACTCTGGACTGGTCAACTCTAGTATAACGTCACCGGGTTCGACTTTTGTTCCCGGCCAGATCAAAATTTTCTCGACGCTTGCTTCCGTCGTCGTCGGGAGCCAACGAAATTCTTCTGGAACGAGCGTGCCCAGACCGCGGACTTGGCGGACCATCGGGCCTTTCTTCACGGTATCGATCCAGACACTCGAGCGGTCCACGCTCGGCGCCGCCGGTTTCAAACGCGACAAGGCAAAGGTCGCCAGGATCAAACCGACCGCGCTCGCCGAAATAATTATAATGCGGCGCTTCCGCTTTTTCGCGGCCACGCCTTCGCGGGGAACATCCATGGAAGAAAGGCTCGTCGTAAAACCGCTCGGCCGGACGATGGTGGAATCCTCGTCTTTCTGTGGTTGTGGGGTCACGGGTTTATTAGAAATGCGGTAAGACGCGGACGAGATGGATCATCTCTGAGGCGCTCGCGACAATTGGGATCAAGGCCGTCACGATTAGTGCGGCGAAAATCGCGGCATTGCTCAGAAAGTCCTTGTTCTCCTCGGTCTCGAAATAGTCGCGGCTGATGTCGCGAAACGAGTTCGACAACTTTGCGCAGCGGCCGGACAAATTCTCCAGGCTCGATGCTTGATATTGGAAATCAACGAACGGGAACTTCCGCGCGTCTTTGTTAGTCAGGGTGGTTGGTTTCATAATTTCTTTCCCTTTCGTCTCTAGTGAGAAGCGTTTCGGCCGCTCAATGGATTCAAAAGTTTTTTTGTTTCACCACGCCCTATTGCAATGGCCATGCCACGCGCTAAAACAAAGTCGCAAGTCGCTGATGATCAGCGACTAAAACTTCTCCGCGTTTTTCGAGTAATCGCGAAGTGATCCGCTTCTGGGACAACGCCGTCCCGATTTCGGGACAGCAGCATGACGCTGCACTCACTTTTTCTTGTCATCTCGAGCGGAGCGAGAGACCTCCCATTCTCGCTGTTGATCACACATTGTACTTTGTGTGACCGAGGCTTCGAGTGTGAGATCCCTCGTCGTCTTTGCGACTCGGGATGACAAATCAGCGCGGCAAACGCAACACCGCTTCCGCGCCGGCGCGATCAGTTCGGTTCGCTAAGCTCAACGTTCCGTTGTGCGCTTCCGCGATTTGCCGGCTGAGCGTTAATCCGATGCCGGAACCTCCGGGCTTGGTGGTGAAGAATGGAACAAACAAATTCGTCGGGTTCATGATCCCCTCGCCTTCATCCCGAACGATCACTTCGACGCAATCGCCGGCTTCGCGCCACCGAATTGTCACCGCTCCTTTGGTTTCGAGCGCGGCGTCGACTGCATTGTGCACGAGATTAATCAGGACTTGTTCGATCTGCGCCCCGTCCGCATGAATTTGCAGCTTCGGTCCGGGAACAATTTGCACTTTGAGTCGCGGCTCGAGATTCACCACGCGTTGAACCAGCTCGCCAAGATCGACATCTTCCTTTTGCGGCGGCGGAAGCTTCGCCAGCCGCGTGTAAGCCTGCATGAAGCGGCTCAATGAATCCGCGCGCGACGCGATTGATTTCAATCCGCTTTCGGCGTCGTCTTTCCAATCGCGCGGCATCGGCTCGCGGCGCAGCAAAGTTTCCAAACTTCCGGCCAGCGATTTGATCGGCGCGAGCGAATTATTCATCTCGTGACCGAGGACGCGGACAAGGCGTTGCCAGGCGCGGCGCTCTTCTTCGCGCAAGGTGCGACTGAGATCGGTCAGCACCAGCAGCTCATGCGGCAAACCGTGTTCGCGAAATGTGCTTCGCCGCACACCCCAGCGTCCGGATCCGCCGGGAAACGACAACGTCAGCGGCTCGTCTTCATCGATATCATAACAAGCGGCCAGTCCGAGGTCATCCGCGTTTCGGCCTAACAATTTATCAATCGGCTGGCCAAGGAGATCTTCGCCGGCGCGATTCACCAGCCGCAGACGCCGATCGGGATCGAATGTAAAAACGGCTACGTCGATCTCGGCCATGATCGTGCGCAAGAGCGCGGTCGCTTCGAACGCGCCGAGACGTTGCACGCGCAATGTTTCCCCAAGCGTATTGACCTCGAGCAACACTTCACCCAATGCGTCGTCCGCTCGCGCGCCGCGGGCGCGAATCGAGTAATCCCCTTCTCGCAACGCCGCGAGTAAATTGCTCATCGTTTGCAGCGGATGGACCACGTGATCGCGCGCGGCCGAAATAAATCCGGCGGCGAAGGTCACAATCAGGATCGCGAACGTCCATTGCACCTTCGCGCTGTAATCACCGAACCATAAGATCGACATCACGATGATCACCGCCGGCGCGACCGCTCCGAGAATCAGCCACGTCAATTTCCCCTGGTGTGAAAACCGATATCGATCTTTCGGCCCGCGTCTCATTAAAGGCCGTATTGCTGGAGCCGCCGGTAAAAAGCGCTTCGACTGAGACCGAGTGCTTCGGCCGCTTTCCGCGCGTTCCCGTTGTTCCGGGCGAGCGCTTTTTTAATTAAGAACGCTTCTACTTCTTCCAAACTCATGTCTTCGAGGGTTTTCGATTCGCCT
>DASTJU010000309.1:0-6922 GCA_035716295.1 Chthoniobacterales bacterium
TGAAAAAACGCCGGACCGCATCGCTTTGGAGCGCGCGGGCGGCCAAGACGCCAATCGAAAACCAAACGACGAACGCGACGAGGCCGAGAAACGTCACATCGTGGCCAAAGACGTGGAGCAATGGTTTTTCCAGCAGTCCGAAATCCATTGTCGTTAGTCTGGGCGCGATGCGCGCTCGCGCAACCGGGAAAGAATGTGGAGGGACGACCTCAGTGTCGTCCCATTAACTGGTTGACGCGAAAGAGCGCGTCCCCCAACGAATCGTTAGCTCGCGCCTGGGCTCGCTGCGCCGCCGCCCCCCGACTTGGCGCGCTCTTTGATGTAGTTGATGACGTCGCCGACGGTCTGCAATTTCTCAGCGTCTTCGTCCGGCACTTCCACGGAAAATTCCTCCTCGAACGCCATCACCAATTCCACGATATCGAGCGAATCGGCGCCCAAGTCTTCGATAAACGACGCCTGAGGCGTGACTTGCTCCGGATTTACTCCGAGCTGCTCGACGATGATGTCCTTGACCTTTTCCTCGATCGTTTTCTCAGCCATAAAAGATTTTTGGTTTGGAGCGCAACGCTTACCCCACACGCTGCCGCACCGCAAGTAAAAGAATTGGGCAAAATTGTTCTGTCACACAGTTTATGGAAGATTCCTCGCTCCACTCGGAATGACGAGACAGTTGCCTTCGTGCGAGCATGACAATCGAGGGCGCCTGAGGTAGAAGACAGTTGTGCCCAAATCCGCTGTTGAACTCGACGAATTGGTCGACCTGAAAATGCTGCCGGCGTGGGTCAATGAGCCTCCGCCGACCGAACGCTACGCCCAACATCAAGGCGAAGACCAGGCCGACCGACGTTCACGTGATCGGCGGCCGGGCGATAGGCGCGAACCGGATCGAAAACGTCCAAGGCCGGGTTTCGATCGTCCAACCCAAAAAGGGAAAATGCCGGAGCGTCCGCGTCGACAGGATCGACGTCCTCCACACGGGCAGGATCGACATCGGAAAGATCGACAAGGGTCTGTTAATCGCCAGTCCGGCTCGGACCGGCCGTTGCCGCCGATCGCGGTGAAATTTTTGCCGCGCGTTTCTGCTTTCGAGAACGTCGTCGCCCAGATTAAATCCGGCTCGGTCGCGTATTCGTTATTCGCCCTCGCGCGGCTTTTTCTGGAAAAAGCGCCGCGTCACGATGTTCAATTGACCGCGCCGCCTGAGTCGCCGCTTTTTCAACTTGGCGAGAACGGCGCCGTCTCGGTGGATCGACAATTTCTCGAGCGCAATGCATTTCGCTTTGCGCAAAACGATTTTTACAAGATCGACATCACCGAGACCGAGCCGGTTAAAGGAAATTTCACCAACGTCGCCCGCTGCAAATTGAGCGGAACGTTTCTCGGACCGACCAATCATCACGATTATCAGCGTCGTCTTCGAAATTTGTACGAGCAGCGTTTCAGTCGCCGCATGAATTTCTCCGATTACCAGCGGCAAATCCAGATCGTGACCGATCCCGCGGAGATCGAGAAATGGAAGGAAGACGCCCGCAAAGTGACGACGTTCTCGACGTTGCGCGACGAGACGCCGGTCACATTTTCGTCGATTACGGAAACGGAGCGGCATTTCCAGCAAAATTATTTACCGGATCTCGTCCGCTCGGTTTCGGAGTTGGTCATCGACGGTCCCGCCAGCCGAAATTTGCACGACCGCGTTCTGAACCGGCTGATTGAGAGCGAATGGACGCGTGAGACGCGTTCGCCTTCGCCAATGATGCAGGAACTTGGCGCGCGATTTCGTGAAACGGGTATCCACCTTTTTCGGCATCGACGCGGGATGCTCTTTGTCTCGCCGATTTATCCGCGCGCGTTTAAGCACGATGAAACCGGCGTTTCGCCGCAAGTCCGCGCAATTCTGGAAGCGATCGGCGCGACGCCGCGTATCGGGCGCAAGGAACTTGCCGATAAGTTGATTGTCGGCCTTGCGGCCGAGGAAGCGGAGCGCGTGAAAATGGCGCTTGCCTCCGACCTTCGCTGGCTGATCAACGAAGGTTACGTGATCGAGTTCAACGACGGCTCGCTCGATCTGCCCCGCGCGAAGACGAAGGCGAAAGAGGCAGCGACCCAGGAAGACAAGGCGGAAGAGAAGGCAATCTTGGCGAACGTCCCCGCCGCGGAAAAAGAAGAACGTGTCGAGGCAGGCGCGCCGCCGGCGGACGAATCAGTCGAAGCTCCGAAAGAAAGCGAAGACGTTGTAGCGGCGGTTGTCTCAACCGCCGAACCCAAAAAACCGGCGGTTGCCGCGGCGACCGCAGAGGTCGGCTCGACAGAGTCTCGCCCTAGCGAAGAAGAAACGGAAATCGGCGGAAGCTAACCGGACCCGGCTCGGCCTAAATCGCGCCGGCTTTTTTCAGCGCTTGGTAAGCGCCGTTTTTATTGATCGTCTTCAGCCCGCGCGCAGTGACCCGAATGCGGACGAATTTTTTCAGCTCCGGCACCCAGATCCGATGCTGGTGCAGGTTCGGCGCGAAGATACGCGGCACCATTTTGGTGACGTGGCGACCGACGCCGCCTTTTTTCTTGGCCATACCGCGACGGCGAATAATGCTGCCGCGCATGGGCTTCGATCCGGTGATGGTGCAAACTTTCGACATAGTGCTGAAACGGGGGGCGCAAAAGTGCCGCGTGGGCGCTGATTGTCAAGCGATTTACTCACAGAGGAATTCGGAGTTGTTGAACGGAAATTAACGAGGACAGTCAAAACTTGACTCGCGCAATCGTTAGGCGCAGTGCAAGATCGACATCTTGGGTTTGAAACATGGCACAAAAAGATAATCACAAACTGCGGATCGGGATCGTGGGCGCGGGGAACATTGTTCGCACCCGGCATTTGCCGGCGCTGAAAAAGAATCCGGATGCCGAGATCGTCGCTGTCTCGAACTCGACTTACGAGAGCAGCGAAAAGTTTTGTAAGGAAAATTTTCCGAGCGCGACACCGATGGCAAACTGGGCCGACCTGCTTGCGGTCCCCGATCTCGACATCATCTGGATCGGCACGCCGCCATACATGCATTCGGCGGTGACCGTTTCCGCGCTTGAAGCCGGCAAACACGTTTTTTGTCAGGCGCGGATGGCGATGGACCTCGCCGAAGCGGAGGAAATGCTCGCTACCTCGAAACGTTTTCCGGAGCTGGTGACCATGCTTTGTCCGCCGCCATATGGAATGCGCGCCGATCTGCTCGTGAAAAAATTGCTCGCCGAAAATTCCATCGGCCAGCCGCACGCCCTTCGTCTGCATAGTTTCACCGGCGTCTATTTGAACCCGGAAGCGCCTGCGCATTGGCGGCAAAAGATCGAGATCAGCGGACTCAACGTGCTCACCCTCGGGATTTACGTGGAAGTATTGCAGCGCTGGCTCGGCGACATCACCGGCGTATTCGCGCGCGGAAAAATTCTGACCGTCGAGCGGCGCGGCTATCAAGTGATCGTTCCCGACATGCTCAACGTCCTTTGTGCTTTTGAAAACGGCGCGGAAGGCGTGCTCGAGTTCAGTGGCGTCCATGCCGGCGCGCCAATGGATCGGTTGCGAATGTACGGCGATCGCGGCGCCTTGGTTTACGATTTCACCAACGAACGGATTCGCAGCATCAAGTACGGCGGCCGCGAACTGGAAGATGTCGATGTTCCGAAAGAACTCGTTACCGATTGGCGGGTGGAAGACGATTTCATCAACGCGGTGAAATCAAAAGGCCGCGTCCGTCCGCGACCCAGTTTCGAGGATGGCGTCCGCTACATGCGCGTCGTCCAGGCCGTGGCCGATTCCCGCGCAGCCAACGAATGGGTCCCGATTAAGAAATAATCTTTGCCAAGCGAACGATGGCGCACTCGCGCGACGAGGTGGTTGCAGTTGTTGAAAAGACCTTTCCGGAAAGTAGTCGGGCGCGCGTGCTCGAATTGCTCGACGCTTACGGCGATGAATCGTACGAGCGCGAACGCGAGCGGGTGCAGCTCGCGATTCTGAAATTGAGCGAAGGAAACGAAGAAAAGCTGCGCGAGTTCGTGGCGGTGGCGAAGCGCGATTATCGGGACGTGCTGTTTTGGGCGGAGAATCCCGAGGAAGCGCGATTGGATACGCCGGAGAAACGCGAACGAGTAAGAAAGATGTTTGAGAAGTTCGGGATCAATCCGCCGGACGATCTTTGATCTGTCATCCCGAGCGCAAGCGAGCGATCTCACAGTCGGAGCGCGGATCACACAAAGGAATTAGCGTGATCAATCAACTTATGGGAGATCCCTCGTCGTCTCCGCTGACTCGGGATGACAAACGCCTAAATCAAAACGCGCTAGCGGCACGTTCGAGCAAGTAACCGAGTAACGCGGTGGCGGGAAGGGTGAAGACCCAGGCCCAGATAATTCGTTCGACCACGGTCCAGCGCATTCCACTAAAACGTTTTACCGAACCGACGCCCATGATCGAAGTTGAGATCACGTGCGTCGTGGACAGCGGAATTCCGTAAATGCTCGCAGCCTGAATAATCAACGCCGCGCTGGTTTCGGCGGCGAAGCCGTGGACCGGTTGAAGTTTCACCACGCGATGTCCGAGCGTGCGAATGATCCGCCAGCCGCCGGCGGCGGTGCCGACCGCCATCGTCGCGGCGCAAAGCACTTTTACCCACAGCGGCATGGCAAAAACCGGCGTCCGCAAAAATTCGAGCCACGCCGGGAGATGATCGAACCGGCCGGCTTTGGTGCCGGTGAAAAGGGCCAGCGTGATGATGCCCATTGTTTTTTGGGCGTCGTTGGTGCCGTGGCTGTGCGCCATCCATGCTGCGCTCACGATTTGCGCCTTTCCGAAAAACTGATGGATAAAGTGCGGCGTCAGTTTGTGCAGCAAAACGAACAGAAGAAACATCACGAATCCGCCCAGAATGAATCCGGCGATCGGCGACGTGATCATCGGCACAATTACTTTCGGCCAGACACCGGCGTTCCATTTGATGACCGACCAATTCCCATGCGCGGTCGCGAGAGCCGCGCCGCAAAGGCCGCCGATAAGCGCGTGACTCGAGCTCGAAGGCAAACCGAACCACCAAGTCGTCATGTTCCAGATGAACGCGGCCAGCACCGCGGCCAGCACGGTCCACATCGTGACGACTTCAGTATCGACCAAACCTTTTCCGACCGTTGAAGCGACCGCGCCGCCGAGCATTGCGCCGGTCAGATTGAAAAACGCCGCCATGGCGATGGCCTGGCGCGGCGTGAGCACTTTGGTCGAGACGACAGTGGCGATCGCGTTGGCCGCGTCATGGAAGCCGTTGCTGTATTCGAAAATGACGGCGGCAAGAACGACGATGAGAAAAAGCAACATGTCGATCTTGCGCGGTAGGCGCGGCAGTTAGGTGTTCTTCAAGACAACCTGCAGGACCACATTGCCGGCATCTCGGCAACGGTCGATCACCTTTTCGAGCAATTCGTAGAGATCGCGCAAAAAGATGATGTGTTTGGGATCGTAATTGCCCTGATAAAGGTCGCGCAATAATTCGAGCTCGAGCTCATCGGCTTCTCCTTCGATGGTTTGCAGTTTCGCGTTCATCTCGCGCGCGGTGCGAACGTTCATTCCTTTGCGCAACTGCTTTACCATCGCGAGCACCGCCTCTGCGGCTTGATCGAGGAGATGGACCTGCTTCGCGAAACTCGGTATCGGCAGGTCTTGGGGAGAAATCACCATGCGCTCGCCGATTTTCTCGACCGTCTTCGGGATTTTGTAGAGCGAAGCCGCGAGCGCCTGAATGTCTTCGCGTTCGAATGGCGTGATGAAAGTCTTGGTAAGTTCTTCGGTGAGTTGCTGAGTGATGCGTTTGTCTTCGCGCCTGCTCTGGGCAAACGCCTCGAGATCGCGGAAGGAATCCTTGTTGTCGATCTTGGCCAGGAGATCGACCAGATGATGAACGCTGGTATCGGCTTGTTGCGCGCTCGCGTCGAGCAAGTCGTAGAATTTTTGGTCGTGTCCGAGAAATTTTCCGATCGAAAACATAATTCCAACCTCGTCTACAGCATTGAGCCGCGCATGATCAACAACGCAATGCTGAAATAGATAATGAGTCCGGTCACATCGACGAGCGTGGCCACGAACGGGGCGGACGAAGTCGCCGGGTCGGCGCCGAACCGGCGCAAAACAAACGGCAGCATCGAGCCGGAGAGCGATCCCCACAGAACAACGCCGACGAGTGCAATTCCCACGGTCAACGCGACCAACGGCCAATGCGGCCCGTACGGCTGTCGATGAAAATAGCTTTCATCGATCATGGCCCAGGCACCGACGCGGAGAACGCCGATTACCCCGAGAATCACGCCGAGGGCGAGGCCGGCCTGCAGCTCACGGCTCATCACGCGCCACCAATCGCGTAACGTCACTTCGCCCAGCGCCATCGCACGGATCATCAAGGTCGACGCCTGCGAACCGGAGTTGCCGCCACTGGAAATAATCAGCGGCAGAAACAAGGCGAGCACGAGCGCCTTGGCCAGTTCGTCCTGATAAGTTGCCATCGCGGTGGCGGTGAGCATTTCGCCCAAAAACAATACCACCAGCCAGACCGCGCGTTTGCGCACCATCTGCAAAAACGAAATCCGCATGTAGGGCTCGTCGAGCGCTTCCACGCCGCCGAATTTCTGAATGTCCTCGGTCGCTTCTTCTTCGGCGACGTCGAGCATGTCGTCGATGGTCACGATTCCGACCAGCACATCGTTCGAATCGACTACCGGCATCGCGCTCCGATCGTACTTGCGAAAAGTGTTCACCGCCGTTTCCTGCAAATCGTTGACCTTGAGCGCGACAAAAGTTTTGTCGCGGATGTCCCCGACTTTGGCATCGAGCGGTTTGAGAAGAAACTCACGCATCCGGACGTCGTCGATCAATTTTCCGCGGTCGTCCACGACGTAG
>DASTJU010000310.1:0-3578 GCA_035716295.1 Chthoniobacterales bacterium
ACGTCCAACGCCCCACTCTCCGAATTGAGCATTGAGCATTGAGCGTTGAGCGTTGGACGTTGAAAAATCTCAACGTCCAAGACAGAGCCGCATTCGCTAGGCTAAACGCTTCAAGAAACGAACTAGACGCGCTACTTGAGCTTCTTGATCGCCTTAACGATCTCGTCGAAATCCGGCCACTCGCCGGACTCGAGTTTGGAATGGAGCAGTTTGCCATTGGCGCGAATTTCGAAGGCGCCGCCGCTCGATGGAATCAGCGCAAGCGATTTAATACGCTCGCCGAGTTCGAGAATTTTGGCCGCCAAACTGACAGCCTTCGGCGTGTAGTTTCAAACAACGCAATATTCGATCGATATTTCGGTTTTCACTCGGCGCGCTCCTTTCCGATGAAAATGGTACGGAAGGCGAGAGAGCCGGTCAAGAAACTGTAGCGGCAGCCGTGTCGGCTGCTCCCTTAAAAAGCAGGCGAGACGCCTGCCACCACAGCAGATGGCAAGCGATGCGCTTGCCCTACAATTCCGCCTAGCGATTGCGAGTGGAAGCAGGCGCTTCGCCGCTTTCTTCTGCGGCAGGCCCGCCACCGCCAAAGTAATAGGAAAAGACAACGAAGAGCTGCATCACCGGCGATTTGTGATTTACGCCAAAGAGCGGCGAGATATCGAAACGGGTATTTCGACTTGGTCGCCAGGCCGCAGTCGGCCCGATGACAAAGCTGTTGTAGGGCTTCCCGCGAATTCCTTTGTCGGTAAAACTGCGAAACAGAAATTCCATTCCGCCTTTTAATTCTTCATGCGCGAGCCAAAACGGAGTCACCAGGCTTTGGGCAAATCCCCACTCGCGGCCGCGATCCCCGCTCATTTCTTGCTCGAAGAACAGATTTAATGCCCATTCCGCGCGATCGAAGAAATCTTCCGATAGCAACAGCCGCAGTTCGTAAGCGTCGGGAATGTCCATTGACGTGTCGAAGCCGCCGGGACCGAACTTGTGCGCCGGAGTCGGCGGACCTTCGTCGTGCAGAATCCTACCGCCGCCAACTTTGTATTCGGCAAAGATCGTTGGGTTTAGTGGAATTTTGCCCCAATTCGCGAAAGCATATCGTGCTTCGATGCTGAAACTGCGCACTTGGGTTTCGTCGCCGTAATGTTCGACGTCGACTTCCGTGGCAACGTTGATGCGGTAAGGCAACCCGAGCTCGACCTCTTCAGTGAAGTCGTGATCGGGTCTGCGGAAATGCACGACGGCGTCTTCATAAATGAGGCTGGCGTAAATCGCGCCGGGAGGAAGAACGTAAGCATTCGTAATCGGCGAAAAACGCGATTGCGAAAAACTGGTCGGGGCACCGTAAGCGCTCGGTAATTCTGCGCCCGCAACCACGATGTGCTCGGCAGCGGCGGTTTGTGCGTGCGTCGAATGATTGATGGCGAGAAAGCTGAGATAGGCGCAGCAGATTGACGGGACGGCCAGACGGGACATGCGATGGCAAACAGCAACTGCGTTCATACGGGAACTAGTCAGGCATCGCCCCGCATTGTCAAAGTTATGAGAGGCGGTTTGGTTTCGATGGTTCGTTACGGCAATGCTGTGCCCGATTTGGACTGAACAAACGCGATATCGGAACTGTTAATCAATCCGTTGACCGTGACGTCTTCGCGGAAGTTCGATAAAGTTACCGCTTGGCCAGACTGCGATTGCCACTTCGCACAATTTTTTGCCTCAGCTCGGGCACATTGATTTGTCGGGTCACGGATGCTAGGTAGGCTCGCCCGCCCGCGATGACTGCGAAGAATTACAAGGACACTCTCAATCTGCCGCGCACGGATTTTCCGATGAAGGCGAATCTGGCGACGCGCGAGCCGGAGTTGCTCAAGAAGTGGGACGAAGCGCAGCTTTATCAGCAGATCCAGCAGTCGCGCAAAGAGAAGGAGCTATTCGTGCTTCACGACGGTCCGCCGTTCGCCAACGGCGACGTGCACATGGGCACCGCACTCAACAAGATCCTGAAGGATTTTGTGGTGAAATCGCAAACCATGCTCGGCAAACGCGCGCCTTATGTTCCGGGTTGGGATTGCCACGGGCTTCCGATCGAATACAAAGTCGTCAGGGAATCGCGCGATTTGTCGCCGCTCGAAGTGCGCAAACGGTGCGATGCGTTCGCGCGCAAGTATGTCGATCTTCAGCGCGAGCAATTCAAACGGCTCGGCGTGCTCGGCGATTGGGAGCATCCTTATTTGACGCTCGATCCCAAATACGAAGCGGAAATCCTGCGCGCGTTCGCGGTCTTCGTCGAAAAAGGTCTCGTTTACCAATCGAAGAAGCCGGTTTTCTGGAGCACCGGCGCTCAGACTGCGCTCGCCGAAGCCGAAGTGGAATACCAGGAACGCGACGACACCGCCGTTTATGTGAAATTTCCAATCGCGAGTGGCGAATGGAAAGATAAAGCCAGCATCGCAATCTGGACGACGACGCCGTGGACGTTGCCCGCGAATCTCGCGATCGCGGTCGATCCAAAAGAGCTCTACGTCGTTCAGGAATTTTCGCGCGACGGAACTTCCGAGACTTTGTTGCTGGCCGACAAACGCGTTCCGCAGTTTTGCGCTGCCACAAAATTCGAACCGACGGGCGAACCGCTCGAATCATTTCCCGGTGCGAAGATCGACAAGATCAAAGCGCGTCATCCATTTCTGGATCGTGAGGCAATTGTGCTCACTGCGGATTTCGTGACGATGGATACCGGCACGGGCGCGGTCCACATCGCGCCTGGTCACGGCGAGGACGATTATTGGTTAGGCAAACAAAATAATTTGCCGATCCTGTCGCCGGTTGATGATCACGGCCGGCTCACCGACGAAGCAGAATTGCCAAAGCTCACCGGCAAATACGTTTTCGACGCGAACGTTGACGTAGTGAATTTGCTGCGCGAGCGCGGCAATTTGTTAGGCGCGCAAAACTTTCATCATTCCTATCCGTATTGCTGGCGTTCGAAGACGCCGATCATCTTTCGCAACGTCGAACAGTTTTTTATTCGGATCGACGATCTCCGCGGCAAAGCCTTGGAAGCGATTCACAAGCAAGTGAAATGGATTCCGGCGTGGGGCGAGAACCGGATCGCGGGCACGGTCGAATCGCGTCCGGACTGGGTCATCTCGCGTCAGCGCAGCTGGGGCGTGCCCCTGCCGGTCTTTTACTCAGCGGAAGGAAAACCAATTCTCGATGCGAAAATAATTCGAAAGCTCGCCGACCTGGTCGCGGAACGCGGCTCCAATGTTTGGTTCGAATTGAACGATGTCGATCTTGCGAAACAATTAGGGCTGCCGACAGGCACGACCAAGCGCAACGACACCATCGACGTCTGGATCGACAGCGGCGTTTCGCATCGCGCGGTCTGCGCGTTGCATCCCGAGCTGCGTGATCCGGCCGATATGTACTTGGAGGCAACCGACCAGCATCGCGGTTGGTTTCAATCGTCGCTTATGACCAGCATCGCACTGAACGAGCGCGCCCCTTACAAGATCTGCGTGACCCACGGGTTCGTTGTCGACCTTGATGGAAAGAAAATTTCCAAGTCGAGCACTTACGAC
>DASTJU010000311.1:0-5530 GCA_035716295.1 Chthoniobacterales bacterium
TTTTCCGCAGCAGCCCTGCTCGTCTTTTCGGTTCAATTTTTACTTTACGCGAAACAATGCCGCTATTGCGCGCTTAACATGCTCTTAGTCGTCTGGTTGTTCTGGAGCTTCTTTAAAATGAAATCAGCGCGGGATTGTGTGTTGTTCATTCTCGCATCGGTTTTTCTTTTTCACTCGCACCCGTACGGCCTGGCGCCAGTAGTCGCGCTTGGCGGATTGAGTCTGATTTACCGGCCGTTCGCAGCGCAACGCCGATGGGTCCTGTTTGCCGCGCCGGCAATTGCGCTTTTGACTTTGCCCTGGCTCGCCCTCTCCTCCCTCGCCTCCAGCGGGTCGGCGTTGAACACAACTGCAGCGCAATCCCCCGGTGAGTTTATCGAACGCTGCGCCCAAGCATTTATCGAATGCACTTCAGTCACACCAGTGATCGGATGCCTCATCGTTCTTCTGTTGGCGACATTATTGAAGCGCCCGAAACAGAGAGACGTTGCGCCCGAACTACTTCAGCAGGATGCAACGGCCGTGCCGGCCGGAAATGCTCCTGGATTTTGGGAAACGAAGGAAATGTCGATCCTGGTAAGTGTTTTCGCTACGATGCTTCTCTACGCATTAGCGACGGCCATTACGCAATCGAGTGATAGTCTCTGGCTGGCCGGAATGCGTTACGCTTCTGCGGTGCTTCCGCTGGCAGCCATTGCCGCGGCGATAGTTATCGTCAAAGCGAGCCGCGAAAGTCGACTGATCTGGCTTTCACTTCTCTTGGTTTTCGCATGCACCAAGCTCGCTCAGCTCACGCCTTGGGTTGCAGCGAACCCGAGTGGCCTTATCCATTTCGGCAAATATTCTGTGGGCGCTCATGTTCCGGCAAAAATAGTTGATCGTTTTCTTGGCACCGGGCTCCTCATCTATGTTCGCGATTTGTGGCGGGAAAATCCGGGCACTGTCGCCAAGAGCTGCAAATTTCTGCGCGAAAATGCCAAGCCAGACGATGTGCTGATTGTGAATTACGGAATGGAGCCAACCTACTTTTATACGCGATTACCCCAGGCGATGGGCATTCTCCGAGAGTATCCGGTGTATCAAAGGGCGCGCGAGCTGAAGCTTCCGGAACAGGTCTTCGGCGTCGACCATGCTCGCTGGATCGTCTGGCGTTCGGCTTGGGAAACCGGACCCGGTTACGCGATCAATGATGTCTTGCGCGAACTCACCGAACGCGGGGGCCGAATCACCACTGTGATGGAGTTGGAGGAAACGGTTTGGGAAAATCGGGAAGATATCCACTTTCACCGGTTCTCCGACGGCTCCTATTTGTTTCCTCGGGCCCAAACGTTCCCGCCTTCGCGCATCGCCCGCGTCGATTGGCCTAACGACTAGGTCGCGACCAAAATTCCCGGAAACGCTATTTCCTTGCGACCGCGAGCAAGGCGACTCCGAAGGGCAGTGAGATTTTCCGGAGCAGGTGCAGCTCAAGCGCCATAACTCGGGTAAACACTCGTTGCGTGAACGACGCTTTGTCCGTCTCAAAATCCCGTCCCATCTTTGATCCACCCAGTGTTCGAGCCGCGACAGCGAGCGGAAATAGAAATGTTGTCCAATAGGTTAACCGCCGAACCTTAAAATTTTGTTTCCGAAGCAGCTGTCGAATTTCGCGCTTTCTAAATCGCCGCGCCGTCATGACTGCCTCATCGTGGGCGCTGTGCAGAAAGGGAAACGCCGGGACGACGATCAGCAGCGTACCGCCAGGTCTAAGAACTCGATGCATCTCCCGTACTGCACCTTCGACGTCGCTGACCCATTGGTGATAAAGGACGCTCGAGCAAATTACCGCGTCAAACGAAGCGTCAAGAAATGGCAATGCGTGAATATCGCCTTGTTGAACGTTGTTAAGGCCTCGCTGACGACAAAACGACACCGCCTCCGGCGCCAAATCGATTCCGACATTTTTGTCGGGGTTTCCAAGCTGCTTTAGGATCGCGCCGGTGCCGCAGCCAACATCGACAATCTCCTTTGTCCGCCAATCAGGCAGCTCCGCTTCCAGGGTCTGGAAAATCAGCCGGTGCAACGCCTGGTACCACCAATGCGTTTCTTCGACGCGAAACATCGTCGCGTATTCCTCTCGGCGCATTGGCTTGGAATGAAGCGGTTATTGGCCCGGTCCGGTCGAGCCGCCCTGCATCGTGTAGCGCACCACGTATTGCGGCGTACCGGTCTGATCAAGATAAAGCCGGCCGAGATATTCGCCGACCAGGCCGAGAATCATGAGTTGAATCCCGGAAAAAAATACGACGCTCCCCAGAACAGTGGGAATGCCGAGTGTCACATTTTTGGTGATCCAAAGCTTGTCGATCAGAATCGCAACCAGCGCGATGATGCTGAGACAGGAAGCGAGCAAACCGACGTAAACCGAGATACGCAGTGGCTTGATCGAAAAATTCAAAAACATGTTTAGCCACAATCGGACCAGCCTCCGCAATGTATAGCGCGACCGTCCGCTCTGGCTGACACGATGTTCCACTGGAATTTGGCCGATATTTCGCGTCACCCGATAAATCAATCCATCGGTGTAGGGATACGGACCGCGATACTTGATAATTTCGTTGACCAGAAAACGATTCATCACTTTAAAGCTCGAGAGATAAAGATCCTTCGGTTTGTGGAGCATTAAGGTCGCGATCCGATCGTTGAAACGACTGCCGAGATTTCGAAACCGCGAATGTTTCTTCTCGATATAGTGGCCATAAACGACGTCGTACTTTTTGCGTTTTAATTCGTCCAGCATTCGGACGACTTCCTCCGGCGGGTTCTGGCCGTCGTCGTCAAGCACCGCGACATAACGACCGCGCGCCTGAGTGAATCCCGCCAGCACAGCGCTGTGCTCGCCGAAATTCCGGCTTAAATGCACGAAAGTTACGCTTTGTGGAAACTTCTTCGCCATCTCGGCGCACACCATCTCGCTGTCGTCTTCCGACCCATCATTGACCAGAACGATCTCGAAGGATGTCGATCCAAAGATTTTTACGGTCTGCTCAACCAACGGACCAATCGTGCGGCTGCCGTTGTAAACGGGAATCACCAGCGATAACTCGGGACCGGTCGCCATGGCAGTTTGATGGATTAGTGGCAAGGCTGCCCGATTCTGCCAAAAAAAGCGCGAAAAGTTATAGAAAATCTTTTGCCCCCCGACCTACAATCCGCCTGTGCCCTGGGATCCCAACATTTTTGCCGGCTCCGACGTCCTGGTCACCGGAGGGCTTGGTTTTATTGGCTCCGCCCTCGCCCGACGTCTGGTTGAGCTCGGAGCAAAGGTCACCCTGGTCGACAGCTTGATTCCAGAATACGGCGGCAACCTTTTTAATATTCACGACATCCGCGATCGAGTGATTGTCGATCTGACCGATGTTCGCGACGCCACCGCGATGTCTTCGCTGATCAAGAAACGCCAGTTTCTTTTTAACCTCGCCGGCCAAACAAGTCATCTCGACTCGATGACGGATCCGATGACCGATTTGAATATCAACGCCGCGGCCCAGCTTCACATTTTGGAAGCCTGCCGGCTGCATAACCGCGATTTGAAGATCGTTTTCGCCAGTACCCGACAAGTCTACGGGCGGCCGGAATATCTTCCGGTCGACGAAAAACATCCGATCAATCCGATTGACGTAAACGGGATCAACAAACTCGCGGGCGAGTGGTACCACCTGCTCTACAATGACGTTTATCAGATTCGCTCCTGCGCGCTGCGGCTAACCAATACGTATGGACCCGGGATGCGAGTTAAAGATGCGCGCCAGACGTTTCTCGGGATTTGGATCCGTCGCTTAATTGAAGGAAAGTCGATTCAGATCTTCGGTGACGGGAAACAGCGGCGCGATTTCAATTTCGTCAGCGATGTGGTGGAAGCGCTCCTCTGCGCTGCGGCCAGTCGCGAGGCCGACGGGCAGGTATTTAATCTTGGCCACCGGGAACAGATCAGCCTCCAGGAACTAGCATCGTTGTTGGTGAAGGTTAACGGCAACGGGAACTATGAGCTGGTTCCATTTCCGGACGATCGGAAAGCAATTGATATCGGCGATTACTACGCGGACTGCCGCAAGATCGAGAAAACGCTTGGTTGGTCACCGCAGGTAATGCTTGAGAATGGCTTGCAACAAACCCTGGAGTTTTATCGAGCAAATCAAGGCCATTACTGGGGTTAAGGCCGCCGTGTCTGTTTGCGTCTAATCGCGCGACTCAAAACGGCGAGCTTGTTCAAATTCGCGAGCAGCTCGTTCGGTTTCCCCCTTTTCTTGAAGCGCGATCCCCAGGTTGTAATGCGCGTTCGAATCTTCCGGATGCAGGGTCAACGCCTGCTCGTACTGGTTGATGGCTCGGTCAACATCCTGCCTGGCCATGAACGCGTTCCCGAGGACAACGTGCGCGTCGGGTTCATTGGGCTGAATCTTCAAGGCTTCTTCGCACTGCCTGATCGCTTCATCAGCGTCTCCTTTTTGTAATAAGGCGCTGGCGAGATTGTAATGCGCCTCGGGGTACTCAGGATGCAACCGGAGCGATTGTTGGTACTTTTCGACTGCGTCCTCAATGTTGCCTTTTTCGAAGTGAACCACTCCGAGATTGTTGTACGCCATCCAGCAGTCTGGATTCTGCGCAATGGTGTTGCGCCATAACGTTTCGGCGTCGCGGTAGGTCGCACTTTGTCGCCAGGTCAATAGAGCGAGACAGATTAGGATCGCGAAGCTGGCGACGGTCACGAGCCACTGCAACGTCTTACTCGAGCGGCCTAATGTCACGAGGCCGGCCGAAGCGAGCGCAATCGGGCCGATGCTGGCCAGGTACTGGTAATGGTCCGCTACGAATGTGTAGCGAAACGTGTAAAGCATGACGAAGCCGAGAAGCGGGCCCAGCGTCGTTACAAAGAACAACGCGGCCACTTCGACGCTGCGGCCGAACAAGCGTCGGGCGAAGTAAATCGCGACGACAAAGGCGATCGCAGCAATCAACCACAAATACGCGACTGGACTCGTGGTATCGATCTGCCATTGCGGATAAATGAAGGTCAGCTTCGCCGGCCAGAATAGCTTCCCGAGATAAAACCAAGCCGCGCGACTCGCGACCAGAAGTCGTTCCAGCGGCCCGAGGGAAACGAGCACCCGGGTGCCCTGATGATATTTCTCCCACCAGACAGCCACCAGGCCGATACCAAGCGCGAGGACAACGAACGGAGTAATTTCCAAAAGCGTACGGCGCCCGATCGGTTTTTTTTTCAGCCAGAGAATCAAAAGCAAAGCCGCGGGCAATGTGCAGGCCGTAGCTTTCGCGGAGAGCGCGAGCAAATAAAATACGAGCGCGGCAAGATAGAAAATCCTGCGATGCTTACTCTTCGGATCGACGTATTCGAACCAGATCAGCAGAGTAAGCAGAAAGAAGAAGCCCATCAGAACATTCTTCAGCTCCGAAATCCAGGCGACCGACTCCACCTGGATTGGGTGGAGGGCAAAAATTGCCGATGCCAGCCAGGCGCCGGGAATTTTCA
>DASTJU010000312.1:0-8439 GCA_035716295.1 Chthoniobacterales bacterium
CGGCAACCACATCGTAATCCTGCGGATCGATCTTCACGATCACATCCGGCGGACTGTCGGCCGGGTTCCGCCCGGCAGGCTGATGGAGCGCCAGGATGGTCGCGACCGCTGCGATCGCCACACCCGTCGCTGGGACAAGCCTCCACGGACTAAGCCAGCTCCGAAGCCATTCGAAGCGAGCCGGGCGCTCCCGAATTCTCCGAACAACGTTGCGTGCGAAAAAAGGCGAAAGCTGCCGTGGCTGAGCCTGGCCCAGGAGATCCCATAGTTGTTGGTCGTCTTCGCGTTTCATTTCCTTCGCGAATTGAACAAAATCGATTCCCGAAAGTTGCGGCCGGTGTGCGTCCGACAACGCCTTACGCTTCAGGCGCTTCCAAAAATCCTTCCAACTGCCGAATCCGGGTCGGATGTCGCATCTTGCGCAAGGCTTTCGCCTCGATCTGGCGAATACGCTCGCGGGTGACTCGAAATTGACGACCGACTTCCTCCAGGGTGCGGCTGTACCCGTCCACCAATCCGAAGCGTTGTTCGAGGACCTGACGTTCACGTTCGGTCAGCGTTTCGAGCACGTCCTTGATCTTCTCCTTTAGCAACACGATCGCCGTCATGTCGCACGGATTTTCAGCGCCTTTGTCTTCGATGAAATCGCCGAAATTTGTCTCCTCGCTTTCGCCCACCGGGGACTGAAGCGAGATCGGTTGCTGCGCCATCTTCAAAACCGCCCGCACCCGATCTACCGGCAACAAGATTTCCTCAGCCACTTCTTCAGGCGTCGGCTCCCGGCCATACTCCTGGACCAATTGTTTCTGCACCCGCATCAATTTGTTGATCGTCTCGATCATGTGCACGGGAATGCGGATGGTGCGGGCCTGATCGGCGATTGAGCGGGTGATGGCCTGGCGAATCCACCAGGTCGCGTAAGTCGAAAACTTATATCCGCGACGATATTCGAATTTCTCGACCGCCTTCATCAACCCCATGTTTCCTTCCTGGATCAGATCCAGAAATGACAAACCGCGGTTGGTATATTTCTTGGCAATCGAAATGACGAGTCGAAGGTTCGCTTCGACCATCTCGGTCTTGGCTCGAAGCGCTTTCCGCAGCCAGTCTTTCAGGGACCGGTATTGCTCCGCGTATTCATCAAGCGACAGCCAAAGCGATTTCTCCAGATCGCGCGATTTGATTCCGGCAGGCGAGCGCGATGCTGAACCGCGACGATGCTTGGACATCTCGCTCTGAACCGCTACCAGCATCTGGTAGTGCTCATCCGCCAGATGGACGAACTCTTCGGTGACCTTTTGCTTGAAATAAAACTTAGGATAAAGCCGTTGCAAAGAAGAGAGCGTTCGCTGAAACGCTTTCAATCGCTTGCTGTCTTTCTTGGACGAATTGCTCGAGAGCTTCGCGTAATTCTCCGTAATCGTGTCGCCCAATTTTTCGACCTGTTTGCACAGTCGCGGCAGAATTTTCATGTAACGCTCGCGACTCTCGATTTTCTTGTCGAGAATGACGCGGTCGAATCGCTCCCCGCCTTCGGTGAGTTTCTGAGCAAGATCGAGATGGGCGCGCGCGGTGAATCCGAAACGATTGATGTGCTTTTGCACGATATTTTCGGCTTCTTCGATGCGCTTTGAGATTTCGACTTCCTGCTCGCGGGTCAGAAGGGGCACCTGGCCCATTTGTTTGAGATACATCCGGACCGGATCATCCAGAATATCCAGCTTCGGCTCCGGTTTTTCCTCCTCCTCGTCGTCGTCTTTCTTGACTTCCTTATGTCGATCGACGTCGGATGCTTCAATGACATCGATTTCCAGTTTGCGGAGTCGGGTCAGGATGTCATCGAGCTCATTCGCATCCGTGATCCCCTCCGGCAGCGCCTCGTTCAGGTCATCAAAAGTGAGATACCCTTGCTCCTTGGCCAGTTTGATCAGCTCCCGAAGACGAAGCTGAATTTCCGCTGTCGCGTCAGCTTCAGTTTTCGATTTGAGCAACGCGTCAGGAGTTGTTCTCCGCGCGCGCACTAATCGCGTAATTCGTTTGGCTTTGAAGGCTGCGATTGTTGCTCGTCCTTTTAATCCTAGCCGCGGTGCAGAACCGTTGCCGTTGCTACCTGACGCCCGTTGGGCTCGCTTAAATTTCGCACGCTTCGCCGTTGATCGGCGAAGGCTCTTCTTTGCTTTCGAATGCCTGGCCAAGACTGTGGGTTAAGGTTTGAGGCCTTCGATCAGCGTTCCCATAGATCGACAATCACCGGCCGGCCTCGGGAACAGACGAAAGCCGGGAAATGTGGTGGAGTTGCTCCCGCAGGTCAACAATTTCTTTCTGCAAATTAACAACCTCGCCCGTGGTCAATTGGGGGAGCCGGATTCGCGTCTCGGCGATCTCAAGCTGCCGGCGTAAGGTCGCTTGAATTAGGCCTTTCCACCAGCTCTCAGCCACCTCTCGCGCGTTTGCGGGCATCTTTTGCATCAGCCAAGCAGAAACCAGACCCTCCTCTTCCGCGGTCAATTGTGACATAAACGAATTCAGAGAAACTGGCGCATCCGGTCGCAATTCGCTTTCCAGAATCCGGACGAGCAATTCGGCGCCGGAAATTTGCTGTAACACTTCGCGCCAGTCTTGCTCGAGAAGAAATTTGCGAGCCGCTTCATCACGCAAGGCAAGAAGGCAAAGCACGGCAATATCATGCCGCGGAGCCATCGCCGCTGTCGAAGGGGTCGCGCCAGATCTGCCGCCCCGTTCAGATCGTGGCACCGTCATAAGCTTTTCGAATTCAGATGCGGGAACGCCAAGACGCGCACTCATTTTGTTCGAGACCTGGCCGCGCATGAGTGGATCGCGCACCTGCGAAAGAGTCTCGGCAAGTTTGCGCGCCAGCTGCATTTTTGCGCCAAGCGAGCTTAGATCGACAACCGCGGCTTCCCGATCGATCCAATAATCGAAAAAGTCGCGCGCAGAGTTGACGCGGTTTTCAAATGCTTCTTTCCCATTCCGCCGAATGAGCGAATCCGGGTCCTCCCCCGGCGGCATATCTAACACGCGCACGATCAGATCGTTTTGAAGAAGCGCGTCGAGCGAATGTTCCGCCGCTTTCCGTCCAGCCTGGTCGGCATCGAAACAGAGAACCACTTCCTCGACGAAGCGCTTCAGAATTCGGGCCTGATGTTCGGTGAAAGCCGTGCCTTGCGGCGCAACCGCGTTTTTGATGCCGGCTTCAAACAAGGAAATCAAATCGAGCTGGCCTTCGCACACGATCGCGCAATTGGCTTCAATCAGCGCCCGTTTTGTTTTGTGCAATCCAAAAAGCACGCGCCCTTTTTGGAAAAGGGGCGTTTCCGGCGAGTTCAAATATTTCGCGACTTGCGGGTCGGACTCGAGCAACCGGCCACTGAACGCGATTACCTCCCCGACGTCGTTACAGATCGGAAATATGATCCGGTTGCGAAATCGATCGTAGACTTCGTTGCCGGGCCGTTCTTCGTCACGCGGCTTCACCAGCCCGCTCTGCAATAACTGACTGCGCGAATAGCCGCGTTCGAGCGCCCATTTCAAAAATGCATCCCAACTGTCAGGCGCAAAGCCGAGCTGCCAATTTTTTGCGACCTGTTTGTCGATTCCACGACCTTTCAAATATTCCCGGGCCGTTTCCGCGAACGGCCTTTTCAAAAGATTTTCTTGAAACCACTCGGCCGCCTCCGCATGAAGTTTATGCAGAGCGCGGCGCGCTTCATGTTGTCGATCTTCATCTGCGGCGCCGCGTTCCTCGACAATTGGAATGCCGACACGCGCTGCCAGTTTTCGCACGGCCGATGGAAAATCGAGATGTTCGTATTCCATTACGAACCGGAAAACGCTTCCACCCACCCCGCAGCCAAAGCAATGAAACGTCTGGCGCTGCGGATTGACGTGAAACGACGGCGTTTTTTCCTGATGAAACGGACAGAGTGCCTTGAAATTTGCGCCGGCCCGTTTCAGGGGGAAATAGGAGCCGATCACCTCGACAACGTCGTTGGCGGCCGCGACTTGCTCTATGGTTTCCGATGGAATCACGTGGGCTATTTATTTTTCGCTCGTTTGCTTTCTGAAGCGATGCCAAACTTACTCAGCGCCGGGGCCCTTTCCAAACAATGAAGAGATTGTCGTTCCTAGTTTTAATCACGATTTTGTCTGCGCTCGAGATTGGGCAGGCCCGGGAGGTCATTCATAAAGGGGACGTGGTCGTCGCGCCCATTAAGGGTGAGATTTCGCCTTCGCTTCTCGCCTTTTTACGTCGTGCTCTCAAGACCGCCGAGACGAGCGGCGCGAGTGCGATCATTTTCGAAATGAACACTTACGGCGGTCGGCTCGATAGCGCGGAAGAAATAACGAGCGCGCTGAATCACGCCACCATTCCTACTTACACGTTCATTAATTCAAACGCTGGATCGGCCGGCTCCCTCATTGCTCTGGCGACGCAGCATATCTACATGGCGCCGGTTAGTGCCATTGGCGCGGCCGCGCCGATCTTGCCGACCGGCGAAGATCTTCCCCTGACCGCACGCGAGAAAACCATTTCCTACTGGTCCGCCTTGATCCGGGGCTCCGCGCTCAAGAATGGGCACAATCCGGACATCGGCGAAGCGTTCATGAACAAGGATAAGGAAGTGAAAATCGGCGATCGCGTGATTCACCCCAAAGGAACTTTGCTTACTCTCAATACGCAGGAAGCGACCGAAAAAATAAACAACAAACCCTTGCTGGCCGACGGAGTCGCTGAGTCGATTGTCGATCTTACAAAAAAGGCGGGCCTTAAAGGCAACGTGGTTTCGATCAATCCCACCGGCTTCGAACAGCTCGCGCTTTGGCTAACGGCGCTCGCGCCCTTGCTCTTGCTTGCCGGAATTGTGGGCGCCTACCTTGAATTCAAAATTCCGGGAGCAAGCTTACCGGGAATTGTTTCCGCCATCTGCTTCGCGCTCTTTTTCCTCGGTCATTATCTGGCCGGACTCGCGGGCTGGGAAGTAGTCGCACTTTTTGTTCTCGGTGTGTCGCTCGTGATTATCGAGATTCTTTTCTTCGCCCATTCCACAATCGTGTTCGGCGTACTCGGCGTTCTGCTCATGCTCGCCTCGATGCTTTGGGCAATGATCGATCGTTATCCGGAGCAGCCGTTTTTCCCGACCGGCGACATGCTGGCCGTTCCGCTGCGTAATCTTTTCATCGCCCTTATCTCCGCCGCGATCGTCATTGCGCTGCTCGCGAAATATCTGCCGCGCACCAGTTTCTATAGACGCTTCGCGCTCATGACTTCGAATCCACCCGGTCCGTCCCTGGCAGGCGTGCCGCGTGCATTCGCCACCGCCATCGATCTTTCGCCAGGCACCGAAGGAATCTCGTTGTCGATCTTACGCCCAAGTGGCAAAGCGCGTTTCGCCGATCATGTTGTCGATGTTGTGACCGAAGGGGAGTTCATTGCACCGCAAACTCCGATCACAATTATTCAGACCGACGGGATGCGCGTTGTCGTTAAAAGCGCTGCCACCTGATAAGATCAACGTCGGGCAGCCCAGCTTCACGTTTAGGCGGTAAGCGTCTCAATACTCCCAACCTTCCGCAACCCACAGCGAAGTGGTCTCCCGTGCGCTGACGGCCGGTTGAGCGGGAATAATTACCCGGCCCTTGGTAGCGTGACGCTGTAGGAATGTGCCGAATTGTCGTGACAACGCAGAGCGGGCGTTGAAGCGGTTGACGACCCAGACACGATTTCCAGATTGGAGCGCGGTAGTCACCGCCTGTTGCACATCCTCCAGAGGAAGAGGCTCTGCCATTTTTTTCCGCAGGAGATCGTAGCGATGGATTCGATGCTCCCGAATTTCGGGGAGCGTCATCCAACGAGTCGATCCGTGGTAGTACCAGTTGAACGAAACGCCCAGCGACCACCAATTTATAAGGATCACATCGTTCGAACCTGCATCCTTCTCCAGTTTTTGCGCGACGATGTCGATGTTTGTCTGTCGCTCGACCACGGCCGGCCAAGCTGCGTAAGGCAGCGTGAGCGTCACGACGAGCACCGTCGCGAACCGAGTGAAGCGCAGCCAGAACAAATGGTAAAGATTTGCGACAAGGAGGTCAGCCGCTGAGGCAACCAAGCAGAAAATCGCGAGATAATAACGTGCCTGCGGCGGCCTGTGGACGAATCGCATAAAGGCATAGTATAGGGGAATCGAAGCGCAAATAGTAATCACGCCGAATAGCAGCATGTCGCGCTGCGACGCAGGTTTTTCGCCCCAGATACGACTTAGCCGCCAAATGGCTCCGCCGACCGACAACAACACGATGCCGAGCCAAATCCAAGGCATAACAGAAATGGGCACACCGCAGGCCTCCGCCAGTTTTTGCTGCAGTTGCTGCCCAAAGTGGGGAGATACTGGCTTGCTAATGTGAACCCATGGGCCCTGCTTCTTCAGGAGATACGGAGTGTAGGCCGTCGCACACGCGCCTGCGATGCACAGCAAAAGCAACGTCCATTTGATCCGGCGGTGCAGGAGCAACACGACCGTCCCCGCCAAAATAATTGCCGGAACCAGCGCACCATTAAAAAAGAGGCACTGCATGCTGGCGAGCGAAATGAGGAATACCGCCCACAGCCTCGATGTCGTCGGCTGAAGCAGGAACTTCGCGGTCAGGCTAAATGCCAGAACGATCAGAACACTCCCAACTCCATATCCGCGGACCCACGTTCCGGCGGTGAGAAAATTTGGGTTCAGACCAACCAACGCGAGTAGGAGCAGGGGCACTTGGCCGGTTATGCTTCTCGACTGAAACCAAGCTGCTCCAATAAAGGCAATTCCCACGGCAAGACCAAAAAACCGCAAACTGAGGTCGCTCGCGCCCAATAAAGTCGTGTAGGTCCGGACGATCGTCGGGAACAGAATCGGGAAGGAGCCGTAATGAAAATTTGCAAGCACATCTGCGAATCGAGGCATTCGCGCCCACTGCACGGACTCGCATTCGTCTCGCCAAAGCGCTCCAGCGTGTGTTGTGCGAACGATCAGCATAAACAAAACTGTTGCGGAAAGCACAATCGCGAGGATCCACTCGGCCCGTTGCAAAAGGGAGACTTGTGACGGGGAGTTCCGGGCGGAGTCTGATCGGCTGAGGAGACGACGCTTTGAGGGGCGCTCGGACATAAAGGTCAGCAATAGCTCAAAGCCGAACCCCAATCACGATAAATTGGCATTCGCCCAGGAATCGGACGCCGAGGGCGACTAATGCTGGCTGGTGAACAAAGAACTCCCGGGGCCAGTTAACCACCCGCCACAACGCGAATAATTTCTATTCGGTCGCCATCAGTGAGCGCCTTTTGCGGCCATTCGCGCCGGTGCAAAGCAACGCCGTTATGCTCGATTAACACGGTCTCGGGCGGCAACTCAAAGTGTCCGATAAGTTCGGCCACTGTTTGCGCGCTACCTGCGTCTGATTCCCGGCCGTTGAGCGAGATGCGCATCAGTGAGAAAGCGTTTGCTCCCAATCTTTCCAGACCGGATCGAAACCCTGTTCCCGCAAAATGGTCGCGATTCGGTCCGGGGCCCGGTCATCGCTAATTTCAAATTGACCCGTGGCCAGCTGATCTTCGCCGTCCTGAAACTCCGGCGGCATGATTCGACCGTGCACGGTCTGATGCAAATGTTCGATGCCGCGGCGGGTGTAGCCTCCGGGCTCGGTGTGACTACCAGCGCTCATCATCGTCACGCCTAACGAGACCAATGCATCGCGCAAGGAAGGCCGTTCGCGTGTGCTCAAGACGATCCCGACTTGCGGAAAACTAATGCGCAAAGCGCAGACCAGTTGCGCCAGTTCGCGATCACTCATCGAAAAGAGCGGCCGGAATCCACCCGCGGCCGGGCGCAGCCGTGGCAAGCTGACAGTGATTTGGGCCTGCCAACAGTGGCGCAATAAATAATCGACATGCGCGGCCAGGGCGATGGCTTCGTCCTGCCAACGCCATAAACCGAAAAGCGCTCCGATTCCAAGCCGGCGAAACCCGGCGGTGTATGCGCGCTCGGGGCAATCCAACCGATAATTAAAATCGCGCTTAGGACCCGAAGTGTGCATTTCCGCGTAAACTGCGCGCTGGTAGGTTTCCTGGTAAACAACAAGCCCTTCGGCGCCTGCCCGAACAATGGGAACATATTGATCGCTCCCCATTGGGCCAACTTCGATAGCGATCGAAGGAAAATCTGGCGCTAACGCCCGAACGCATTCGACAAGATAATCGCCACTGACAAACTTTGGATGCTCGCCTGCCACCAGCAGGATCTGTCGGAAGCCAGCGTCGCGAAGATAACGGGCTTCGGCCAGGACTTCCTCCACGCTGAGAGTCACGCGTAAAATCGGGTTGTCCCGGGAAAATCCGCAATAGCGACAATTGTTAATGCACTCATTCGACAAATAAAGCGG
>DASTJU010000313.1:0-8017 GCA_035716295.1 Chthoniobacterales bacterium
AGCAAGATCGTCGAACCGCCGGTGTAGCCGATGCCGAGCGACCTGGTGCAATAATCCGCCAGGGTAGTCCCGACCGTCGTCGTGGCCACGATCGTTAGCCAGTAGAGGAACGGGTGAAATTTTTTCGCCCTGATTTGCACGAGCACCGCGGCTACGAAAATCACACCGAAAATTGCCGTTCCGATCAGATAGCCGGTGCCTTTGGCTTCGGCCGTCGTTTCGCCAAGCCACGACATGGTGACCGCATCGCCACCGGTCTCGCCGAGCGTGGTCGCCAGGATCTTAATGATCCAGAAGAGAAGCGTTACCTGCGGGACCTTGGCAATCAGCTCCGATTTTCTTTCGTCCATTGTTATCTAGAACGCGTGGGCGCGACAAAACAGTCGTAAACGCTTTCGCCAGTTTGCTTGAAAAATAGCCGAATTCCGGTCAAAACTTCTACGTGCGCGCTTTGAAATCGCTGGCCGAATTTTTTGGACTCAAGCGCAATCTCGTCGTTCTGCTGCTCGCAATTTTCGTCATCGGCGCGGGCGAAGAACTTTGGATGCGGTTCGTCCCGAAATATCTGCAGACGCTGGGCGCGAGTGTTTTTGTCATCGGCCTGTATGACGCGCTGCGCACATTACTCGGTGCGCTTTACGCCTATCCCGGCGGAGTAATTGTCGATCTTTGGGGACATCGGCGCGCGTTTCTCACCTTCAACATCGTTTCCATAGTCGGCTATGCGCTCGTGCTTTTTGTTCCGCATTGGGCTGCGGTCATCGCCGGAATGTTTCTCTTTCTGTCGTGGAGCTGCTTTTCGTTGCCGGCTACGTTCTCACTCGTCGCGGCCGCGCTGGAAGCAAATCGCCATTCCATGGGCATCGGTGTCCAATCGGTGATCAAACGATTGCCGATCATGGTTGCGCCGTTTTTTGGCGGACTTTTGATCGATCGTTTCGGTGTGATCGGCGGCGTCCGGATCGCGCTGGTGATTTCGATCGTTCTTTCGGGCGCGGCGATTTTCGTGCAACGGCAGATTAGGGACGAACCCAAAGAGGGAACGGTTAAGGAACGCCTTAACTTTTGGCAAAACTTGCGCGAGTTCAATTCGCCGATGCGGCGGCTGCTCTTGAGCGACATCCTGATTCGGTTTTGCGAACGCATTCCTTACGCGTGGGTTGTGATCTTTGCGATGGACTACATCGGCGTGAGCGCGAAACAAGTGGGCGTGCTTACCTCGGTGGAAATGCTGGCCGCGACGCTGTGCATCATTCCAGCGTCGCATTACGCCGACCGATACGGTCGCGAACCCTTCGTGATCGTGACATTTATTATGTTCACGCTGTTTCCGATCAGCTTGCTCATCTCGCATGCATTTCCGGCATATAGCTTCGCCTTGCTCGTAGTTGCGTTCATCGTTCGAGGCTTTAAGGAATTCGGCGACACCTCTCGCAAGGCACTCATCATCGGCTTCTGCGAACCGGACCGGTGCGGACAAATGGTCGGTGCCTATTATTTAGTGCGCGATTTAATCGTCAGTGTGGCGGCAATTTTGGGCGCCTATCTCTGGAGCGTAAATCCAAACGTCAATTTCCTCGGCGCCACCGCGCTCGGCATTGTCGGCACGATCTTCTACATCAGAACGATCCGTGAACAGCGCGAGGAAGCGCTCGAGGACATGAAAGAGGAGATCTCCCGGCGCCGATTCCGGTAAGCCGCGAGTTATTTCGGCACTTCGCTCGCGTCGCCCAAATATTCCCAGCGCTGAAGTGAAATCGGGACGTTGCCGTTTTTCCAAACGAAATCGTGAAATGCGCGGAGATTGAACCGGTCTCCCTGCTTCATCCGCGCTTCGGCAAGAAATTTTGTAATCTGAAGTTTGCCAATCTGGTAGGTGATGGCTTGGCCGGGGCCGGTGGAAAACGCAGTTGCCTCCTGGTGCGCGGTCTGATCATCCATCGGAACTTTTTCGTGCAAATATTTTGCGGCTTGGTCTAGCGTGAACCCGCCAAGCGCGAGTTTAACGTCCACCTCGACACGCAACGCGCGCAAACGCATGAAATTATAGATGATCTCGCGTGTGTGCGGACTGTCGTCGAACAGCCCCGCTTGCAACATCATCTCCTCCGCGTAAAACCCGATCCCTTCGTTAGCACCGGAGTCGTAATAATGCCGGCGAATCGGGTTCTCGTGTTTCCAGGAAAGACAAAGCTGAAAATAATGGCCGGGAATTCCTTCATGAACACAAATGGGTCGCGGGTCCTGCGCGGTCGCTCGCCAGAAGTAACCGAGACTCGGTGACGGTTCGGGTACATATCGAATGCAGTTTTCTTTCAGGCGCGAAGGCGAAGTGAAATCATCCGTTTCTGTAAACCCGAGCGCTCGCAAATATTCCGGCGTCGAACGCAGTGTGTAATGCTGGACCCAGTCAGGAACGGTCAGGATGTCGTGGCTCTCAAGAAATTCTCGAACCTGAAGTTCTCTCGCGGCCGCATCCTTAATCCAATCATCGATGTTGTCCGCGATTTTCAACGGCGGCACTTTCTTGTTTCGATTGGTCTCATACGTCTCGAACGCAACCGCGCGGCTCCATTCCTGACGGCCCATCGCCAGAAGTTCCTCGGGCGAGTACGGCATCAGGGCCACGTTTTTGAGAAAGAAAATGTAGGCGTCGCGCCCAAGCGCGGTTTCATTCGGCAAAGAAGGAAGCAATCGCTCCAGGTAATTCCGATATTTTTCCAATGCATCCGCCGCGCGATCGGTCGCAGCATAGAGATCCTGCTCTTTGATGATTGTCGATCTTGCCAGCGCGCTGGCCATTTGACGCAGGTGCGGTCGAATGTTCTCAAGCGATTGAACGGTCACTCGCGCAAATGGAGCGGGCGGTTTTTCCAGATTTTGGCCCGCCTGCTCGAGAATGGAGGGAACATTGTCGATTCGGGTCAGGATTTCCCGCGACTGCGCTTCATTGTATGGCGCTGGAACTGTCAACGCTTCTACGATCGCGGTCAGCGTTTGCCCGATATAAAAAATCGGATCGCGTCGCCAGCTCGGATTAATGTCCAACTCCCACCGGACTCGCGATAACGCCGAGCCAATTAAGCGGTAATCGACTTGCCTTACGATCGGCCATGTGTGCGGGTCGATTTTTTTCCAGCGCGCTTCAAATTCACCCAGTTCTTTGCGCTCACTGTCAATCCTGCGGCGCGACCAATCTCGCATGCCGCCAGGACGTTCGATTCGATTGACATCATCGCCGGTGAACGGCGCGTATCTGGCCCGCCAGGTCCAAAAGTCAGACGCGAGTTTGTCGAGTGAAGCGCTTTCCTCGCCCCGTACCGTCAGCGTCGCTGCAATCAGTAACAAGAATGTGAAAAAATTCCTCATCTTCTCTCCTCAATCTGCATTTTGCCGAATCGTAATCACAGCCGGCGTGCGTTCCGGACGATAAACTGATGCGCCGTAAAAGATGGCCGCTGCTTTCGATCGTGCGTAGCGGATTTTTTGCAGCTGCGCATCCCAACGCTCTATATAAGAGCAGTTCGCTGTTTTGGTCGTGCCCGGAATCGGCATGTAACGATTTTCCGTAAGTGTGAGGAAGGCCGACTCGCCGGGCAACGGCACTGGCGCAGCCCAATTCGGAGAAAGTCGGACAAAACGCGGCCCATTTAGATCGAGCGCTAAAGAGGTATCGCCATCGGTGCTGTTCAAATGCAAACCGAAGAATGCCACCCGGAGCAAGCCTTCGAACAAAAACTGACGATTCGGATTTTGTCGGTCATGCAATATCTCATAAGCGCCGAAGAAGCCGGGCAAAGTTCCGAAATCCGCCTGGATTCCAGTTTTCAAATAGCGGAGCACGTAATGTTTGCCGTGCCGCTCGCCGTTGACTTGATCGTCCGGATCGCTCGGGTCTTCGCGCAGAATCAATTCCACTGATCCGTCCGGCGCCCTGTAACTTCGTCGCTCGCCCATCATTCCAGCCGCGCTCGGCGACGGCGAAGATTCCGGCGACGCAGTTGCGGGAGATACCGAATCAGCCGGCTTCGATGTTTCACGATTTGTAAAATAAGGCGAAGTCTTTGCCTGTTCGTACCAATCCGGAGCCGAGTCGAGCTTTGTTGAATCACCGCCGAGCGGACGCACGCTCCAAAACTCAAGCGGGCTGCCCGGCTTTTCTCGCGTGAAGACAATGATCTCCCCCTCCGGCGCGAATACCGGATCGACATCCTGTCCGGAATTATCAGTGGTTAGCTGGCGCAGGAACTTCCCGTCCTCTTTATATAGATAGAGATGCGAATGGCTCATCCCTTCCGCCTGCAAATAACGGATCGCAATTACGATCTCCGACGAAGCGCGCAGATTAATCGCCAGAAGCGAGAACGCTCCAACGATCAGGACTCGCGACGTCAACTTCATCAGCGCAGCGGCAACTCAATCGCGCTCGCGTGCTGTGCATCGTGATAAACTTTAACGTGCGCCGTGTGCGCATCTTTCGCGGTTTCATCGGCGACGACTCCGCCCGAATTATAATTTTTCTGCCAGAAGATCGAATTCGGCGAATAGACGACCAGACGAAGCCGGCTGCCTTTCATTAAACGGCGCGCCACGAACAATCCGGGATCGAAATCGCATTTCACAATTTCACCAGGCTTCACCAACTTGGCTTCGCGGAGCGACTCGCGATAACGCAAGCGGCGAATGTCGTTCCAAAGCGCGACGCTGGTTCCGTCGGGCTGAATTTCATAAAGATCGGCCTGCAAATCCGTGTCGGGCGTATCGATTGAAACCCAAAGCGAAACTTTGGGGCAACCAATCAGCGGCATTTCTTTCGGCAATGGATCGGTGTGATAAACGAGGCCGTCCTTGCCAATGCAGAGCGCGAAACTTTGATCAATGACAGCAGTCTTATCCTTCGGCTCGGCGCCTTCGACTTCTTCGCCGCGATGCGTGTCGAGCGGATCGTTAACGAATTCGCCCGGCGGGATCATACCTACACCTTCTTTTGGACGATCCTCGTGAAGGAACCCAGACCGGAAAACGCCGTTGCCCATGCCTGCGCCTGTTTCGAGATAAAGCGTTTTCGGACTGGCAATCAGATTTGCGTAGTTGTCGGTGTATTTCCATTCGCCATTTGCGCCGCTGTTTCCGGGCGCGAGCAAATAATAGGCGACCTGATTCTTCAAGAACTGCGGCTTCGCGCCGCTCTTCATCGTCCAGTCGTACCATTGCCGATGTAGATCGTTAAGATCGACAATCGACCCGGGTCCGAATTTCACGCCACCAACTTCATCTGTGGGCGTTCTGGTGCCGGCGTGGTCCCAAGGCCCGATAATGAGATAATGTTTCGAGCGCGCTTCGGGCGACGCGTTCGCCATGTGGTCGCGGTAAAATGTCATCGCGCCAAGCTCATCGCCATCGTACTGGCCGGTAATCGTCAGGATCGGCAGCGATAGTTTCTTGAACTGGTCCTGCGTCGGCACCATCGCGTCATAGTACGCGTCAGCGGTCGGGTGTTTCAGGATGCGCTGAAAGTTTTGCGAAGGATTGCCGACTAACGTGTCGAGCGTGCTAAAGGCGACATGTTTTTTGTAAGCCTCGAGAAACTTCGTTCGCCAGAATTTCGAGTCGCCGAAAAGATTTTGCTGGCTGGCTTTGCCGCTGGTGAAGGTGAACCATTGGACATCGTAGGTTTCGCCGACGTTATCGAGCGACGGATAATCTAACGGAGGATGTGCCGCGGCAGCTGGAACAATCGTCGCGAGATGTGCTGGGAATTCCTTGGCTGTTGCCCATTGATCGAAGCCCGCATACGACCCACCCCACATTGCGACTTTGCCATCGCAAAATGGTTGTTGTGCGAGCCACTCGGCCACGTCGTGCCCGTCGCGCGGCTCTTGCGCAAATGGTTCGAATTCCCCGGCCGAATTCCCGCGGCCGCGGACATCGACCAGTGCAAATACGTAGCCGTGCGACGCGAAGTATGCTCCGCGCGCGTGATAACTGTCGGAGATGTACGGTGTAAGTGTGAATACAGCCGGCGTTTTAGGGACGGAACCGTCCGGCGTTTTTGGGAAATAAAGCGTCGCGTTTAATTCAACTTTGTCGCGCATCGGAATCTTCACGCCCCAGCGAATGTCGTAATCAGTCGTAGGAGGCGGCGTGGGAGTCGTTTCCGCTTTCGGTTCAGGCGACGGCCCTTTGGGTGGATTCGTCTGTCCGAGCACGGATCCGAAGATCGACATCGTCATCAAAACGAGGAGCAATAGCGCGCGATAGAAGAATGATGGTTGGAGCATGGAAGCATTGAAGCTAAAGCGGACGACCTAAACAAGACCGGAGGCATCAGCGCGCAGCCTTGCTTTGTCGCTCCGAAGTTTCTATACCGCCGGAATGAACCTTCCTGCTGTTTGTCGATCTTCTCTGCGGTTTGCATTCGCAGTCCTCGCTTTTCTCAGCTGCGCGATCGGAGTTCACGCCGCCGACAAGGTCATCGTTCTCAAAGCGACGCGTTTGTTCGATGGTAAATCAAAGACACTTGTCCAAAACGGCGTCGTCATTGTTCAGGGCAACAAGATTGTCGATGCCGGAAGCAATTTGCCGGCACCGGCGGACGCGCAAGTCATCGATCTCGGCGACGCCACCCTTTCGCCCGGGTTCATGGACGGGCATACGCATTTGACGCTCGATTTCTCCGGTAACTATAACGAGCGCCGGCTGAGGGAGCTCGACCTGAATGTTTCGGAGCATGCAATCGCGGCAACAAGATATGCGCGCGCGACTGTTGAAGCCGGATTCACAACCGTGCGAGATCTCGGCAGTCGTTTCGTTGGCAGTAGAGAATTTGTCGATGTTGCGCTGCGGAACTCGATCAACAAAGGCGTGATCGTCGGTCCGCGAATGCTGGTGGCGACTTTTGGAATCGGCGCGACCGGCGGACATTTCGATGCCACCTCCGGATTCCGCGACATGCTCTTCGGACGCGAACCCGATTTCAGTGAAGGAATTGCGGATGGACCGGACGCAATTCGCAAAGCGGTGCGATTCGAAGTCAAGAATGGCGCGGATGTGATCAAGGCAGCCGTTTCAGGCGGTGTTCTTTCGCTGGCGGATGAAGTCGACACGCCCCAGTTTACGCCCGCCGAGATCGCCGCGCTGGTGGATGAAACACATCGCTTGCGCAAGAAAGTGGCGGTCCATTGCCATGGAGACCAGGCGGCGAAGGAAGCGATCGAAGCCGGTGTCGATTCGATCGAGCACGGCTCGTTCATGAAACCGGAGACGCTGACGTTGATGAAAAACAAAGGGACATATCTCACGCCGACGTTGATGGCGACGGAATGGATCATGAGCAAGATCGACAATTATCCGCCCGCGCTGCAGGCAAAAGCGAAAGCGGCGGCGGCCGCGCGCTCCGACATGTTTCGGAACGCAGTGAAGATGGGCGTCAAAATTTCCTTCGGGACCGACGCGGCTGTTTTTCCGCACGGTCAGAACGCGAAGGAATTTAAACTGATGGTCGATTTAGGAATGCAACCGATCGATGCGCTCAAGGCTGCAACCGGAAATGCCGCCGATCTCTTCGGCATCGCACAAAAAACTGGCACCTTGGAAAAGGGAAAGCTCGCCGATGTGATTGCCATGCCAGGCGATCCAACTGCCGACATCACCGCGACCGAACGCGTTTCGTTTGTGATGAAGGAGGGGAAAATAATCCGGAACGGTCCGCCGAGCGCATCGCCTGTCGCCGAGGCAGGCGAAACGCCGTCGGAAATTTCCGCTGATTAACGAAGGATATTTCCGCTAACCAAAGCAACGTGCGTGTCGTTAGGTACTACAGCGATTTTCGCCGAGTCACTCGATGCGCTGATGAAATACAATGATGCTCCGGGGCCGACATAAACCGGATAAAATGTGTAAGTCTGACCGTCAATAAACTGCGGGTTTCTCCAGTCGACCGCAATTGCACGCGAGCTGGAATAAGAACTCACAGCAATGGCATCACTGAAGTTGATTGAGCGGGTGTCGCGGAAGT
>DASTJU010000314.1:0-4615 GCA_035716295.1 Chthoniobacterales bacterium
GCCGACGCACCTGTTTTCCGCAGCCGCGACATGTAACGCGGGTCGGAGTAGAACGTGATCTCGCCCGGCCCCGCTTCGGAAAGCGAAGCGGCCCCGGTGATTTTCAAATCTGCATCGCCGCCGCGCAGTTCGCCACCGGAGAAGATCGCGAGCTCGTGGAGCGTGAACGTCACGTTTTCTTTCAAGAATTGTAGAGGCGCTTGCGCCAAGCGGCTGGCTTAATTATTCGATGCGTCGAAAGTGCTCTGGATGGATTTGTCGAGCACGGTATTGAACTCAGCGTCAGATTGCTGGGCCGTTAACCCTTCAACTAGAGCGCGGGAAAAGCTGGCGATCACGCCATGCTGTTTGCGCAGACGATTGTTTGCTTCTTCTCGCGAATAGCCGCCGGAGAGGGCAACCACCTTCACGACCTTTGGATGTTTGACAAAGTCGGCATAGAAGTCGCTCTGTTCCGGCAGCGTCAGCTTGAGCATGATGAACTGACCACCTGGCAATTCGTTGAGCTTTTCGAGGATGGCTGCTTTGAGTAACTGCTCTGCTTTCGCCTTTTCCGGGCAGTGAATATCAATTTCCGGTTCGAGGATCGGCATGAGGTCCGACGAGATAATCTGTTGCCCGAGTTCGAACTGCTGGAGCACAATGTCCTTGATACCTGATTCGTCGGCGTGTTTTATCACTGACCGCATCTTGGTTCCGAAGATGCGTTTTGCCCTGGCTTTATCGAGGAGCGCGTCCAGCGTTGGCATGGATTTCATCAACTGAACGCCGTCTTTCTCAGCCGCAAGGCCTTGGTCTACTTTTAAAAATGGCACGACCCGTTTCACGTTCCAAAGGTAATCAGGAGTGGACTGGCCTTCGATGTCCCGCTCCATTGTATTCTCAAACAGAATGGCACCGATAACTCGCTCCCCGTTGAAAGCGGGACTGGTGATAATACGGGTCCGCATCTGATGCACGATGGTGAACATCTCTTCATCGTTGGACCACGCATTCTCTTGAATTCCGTACTGACGCAGCGCTTTCGGAGTGCTTCCGCCGCTTTGATCCAGTGCCGCAACAAAGCCCGGACTGGTCTTAATTTTTTGCAATTGTTCTTCGTTAACGACGATAGATTTCATGATGTCTCCCCTCAATTGCCGGTCGTAATAAGTCCGGTGGTCGGCCGACGAAGACTCAAATCGCGGGCCGCAAATCGCAACTCGAAAATTCGTTAATCCTTGCCGCCCGTTGCGGGCAATAGCACGCTGATCTGTGTTCCTTTTGATGTCGAATCGACTTCGACCCGGCCATGATGATCGAAAACGGTCCGTTTCACGATCGGGAGACCAAGACCCATTCCTCGCGGTTTGGTCGTGCAAAACGGTGAAAAGATTTTTTCTTTTATTTCCGGGGCAATGCCTGTGCCGTTGTCGCGTACGGTCACGACGACCCCGGCGGGCTGATGGCCTTCCCGAACGGGTTTTGCCGAAAGGGTGATCCGCGGATTGCTGCGATCTGCGCTGGCTTCGGCGGCATTAGCGAGAAGATGGGCGAATACTTCGGCCAGCGCAGTTTCATCTCCTAGCACCCGCGGCAGATTGCTTGGCAATGACGTTTCCAATTCAACTTTCCCGTTCATGCCGTAACGCGACCTGGCAATTTCAAGACCCTTTTTGACCGGGGAACGAACGTCGATCGGTTTGAACACGAGCTCGGGCGGGTGCGCAAAGTTGTTGATCTGCGTAATAATTTTATCGAGCCGATCGATTTCGCTGACCACGATCTTATTGAATTCTTTGCGAAATTCCGCGTCGTCGAAACGTTCCGGCAGCAGTTGGGCAAAAGTTTTGATCGCCACGAGCGGATTACGAATTTCGTGGGACATGCTCGCCGCCAGATCGGTCCAGAACGTCGCTCGATCGAGCAATACTTGTTTTTCCCGTAAACTTTCCTGGTCGGTCAAATCTTGGATTACTGCGACTGCACCCAGCGGCGAACCGTTGTTGGCGATTTGGCGCGTTTCGATAGAAAGCGATCGCCGTGTGTTACTGTCGATCCACTGCTGCGGCGGTAAAGGCGTTTTCGATTCCAGTGTTTCGCGCAGAAAGTCGGCGAGTTTGTGGCCGACGGCTTCAACCGGCTTATTCAAAGCGTCCGCGCCGGACAGACCGAGAATTCTTTCAGCTGGTGGATTAAACCAACGAACGGTTGCATCCAAATCAACGGCGACGATGCCCGGCGGTATCGATTTCAGAAGTGTTTCCGCCAGCGTTTTTTGGACGGTCGCTTCTTCGTAGAGAAGCGCATTTTCAAGAGTCGCCGAAACGTGCTCAGCCAGCATCGTGAGACCTTCCAGGTCGCGGTCGTCGAAGAGCTGTCCGGTTACACGGTGGCCGAAGAAAACCCAGCCGACGATGGAACCACGCGCGTAAAGTGGCACGATCGCTTCGGCGCCAAACATGTCGAGCGCGCGCCTCATCAGGTTTCGCTGTCGCTGATCCTGTGTTCGAGAAAGATTCGCGCGTGAAATGAGATGCGCATTTAATTCAAACCAGCGCACGAGCGCGTCGCGCTCTCCAAATTCTAATTCTTCGGTCTCGGGCAAACAATGAATTCCCGCGCGCAGGCGATACAGATCTCCTTTTCGAGTTCGCGAAAAAAGTCCAACGCGGCTCACGCCGGCCGCATCAGCTAACGCTTCCACGACCGCTGCCACCAGCGTATCCATGTTGTCGAAACGGCGAAGAACTCGCGGGAATCGGAGCAATGGCAATGCCCTTGTCGCATCGATCGATTGATGGCCAGTTTCACCTTTACCGGGAACTTCCGGCGTCATTGTCGAGGTTTGGCGCAAATCGCGGTTCTCCTGTGAAACCTTCAAATAATCAAGCGCGCGCCCGAGCAGCGCCTGAAAACGGCGCCGTTCCAAACCGATCTCCTCAGCGGCATAAATTCCAAACTGTTCGGCTTCGCGCAGCGTATCGGATTGGGCAACCCCAAATGCGATGATCAAAACATCGGGCTGCTCGTTCTGGATCTGGTCGATCAATTCGCGGCATTCTTTCGACCGCAAATCGATCATTAAGACGGACAGGCCAGCTTGTTGCAGAACAGGCTCGAGGCGATCGGGATCGCTCACGTGCCGCACTTGCGACATTGTGCGCAAGAATGCTCGCGCCCGGCGAACGAGCTCAGCATCCTGCGTATATAAGATGCAGATCGGCGCGGGTGTCATGCGGCAGCCACCTTGCTGTCGGACCGCACTAACGGGAGCGAAATGTGAAATGCGGTGCCCTTTTGCAGTACGCTCTCGACTTCGATTTGCCCGCCGTGCTCCTGGATGATTCCGTGCACAACCGATAATCCCAATCCCGTCCCGTAATCTTTGGTCGTAAAGAACGGATCGAAGACGTGCGGAATATCTTCGGCGCGAATTCCCTCTCCGCTGTCGCGAATGGTAATGAGCAATGCCTCGCGCGCCCGCTTGCTGCCGTTGCTCTCGCCATTGAAAGAGCCTAGGGCTCCGACCCATTGTTCGTCCGAACGGACCTCGGTCTTCACCGACAATTCCCCATGCGTTTTCATCGCATCCATCGCATTCAAAAAGAAGTTGAGGAAAACTTGCTCCAACTGATCGGCATCGCCGTGGATCATATCGACATCCGCGCTCCACGAACGATTCAATTTAATGTCTTTCTGGTAAAGCCGATGGCCAACCAGCGTAAGCGCTTTTTCCAGGATCTCATGCGCATGCAGCGGTTTCAGAATCGGCTTGGCTGGTCGCGCAAATCGAAGCAACTGATTTACGAGTGAATCAATTCGGTCGATCTCATGTCCGATTAAATTCGAAAACGTGTCCCGAAAATCGGAGTCCTGATAACGTTCAGGCAAGAGTTGAGCGAAAGTTTTGAGCGAGACGAGCGGGTTCTTGATCTCGTGCGCCATTCCGGCGGACAGCGTGCCAAGACTGGCCAGACGGTCGCTGCGACGGATTTGGTGCTCGAGACGTTTGATTGCTGTGACGTCCGTCAACACCATCAACGCGCCGATTACTTGTCGATCTTGTCCGTGAAAAATCGAAGTGCTGGCGCGGATGACCACCTCACCGGGCTCGCCCCGCAAGTGTATCTCCCGGTTTTCCTGGCTCTCGGCCGTGCGCAAAGTCGTGATTAGTGGCTCTGCCAGTTCGAGCGGAAGAGCGCTCAACGAACAGCCGAGCATCTCTTGCGGGTTTAAGCCGGTGATTTGACCGGCCTCGTTATTGAAAACCGTCACCCGGTCATCCGTTCCAGCGGCGATAACACCGCTGGTCAGATTTTCGAGCAAAGTTTCGTTGTAGATCTTGGCGTTTTGGACTTCGGTGAAAAGCTCTGCGTTTTCAATTGCGACTGCGAGTTGCCCGCATAACACCTGGAGCGCGTTTTGCTCGGTCGCGCCATAAATACGGCCGGATTTTCGCGCTCCCAGCAGTAACACTCCAGCCAGGTGATCGCGCGCAAAAATGCCCATGGCTAATGCAATTTGGAGCGAATCCAATTGTCGCAGCACCCGCTGAAGTTGCGGTGTCGGTTTTATCCGACGCAGTTCGTCCATAACAATCGGCTCGCGATTCAACTCCAGCTCCGCGATCGTC
>DASTJU010000315.1:0-5103 GCA_035716295.1 Chthoniobacterales bacterium
GGCCCGGATCTGTGCGTAGCGATCGGGAGATTCGAACGGCGTTCGACTGGTGGGGCGCGCGAGCTCAAGGGTTAAAAGCGCAGCTCTAACTCCAGAGCCAAAGCGCAGCTTTGGATAATCCCACCCCTTCCGCCGCATTCCTAAATTTAGTTTGTTAATCGCCGTGGTATTTTAGGCGGTATGAAAGCATCCCACCTTCTCTCTTTTCTGTGCGGCGCCTTCGTGACGCTCGGCTTCAGCACGCTCAGCGGAGCCAAAGCGAAATCCCCACATCACGTTTACGAATTGCGCCTTTATCACGTCAACGAGGGCAAGATCGATGCGCTCAAAGCTCGCTTTGGTAATCACACCGACTCGATCTTCAAGCGACATAACATGAAGAGCATCGGGTATTGGTCGCCCGAAGATGCTCCTAGTTCTCAGAATCTGTTTATCTACATTTTGGAGCATCCCGGCCGACAAGAGGGCGAGAAGAATTGGGGCGCTTTCCAAGCCGATCCGGAATGGCAGAAGGTGAAGGCCGAATCGGAAGCGCACGGGGCGCTGGTGGACCATATCGACCGGTATTTCATGGACCCGACTAGCTTTTCAGCGCTGAAGTAGCGCCCAAGCTCGGGAGATTCGGCTGGCTGGGTCACCGCGCGGTATGCGGCTAGGCGCGCGAAAATGTCACAAAATTTGGCTTGATTTGCGTCGATTTTGCACCGCATATTGTATGTCCGCCGAAGGCCTCCGCTATTACTTGTTATGCGCTGGAATTCACAGGTTGTTAGCCGGGCTGTTGGCAGGAATTCACCGCTAATTCACAACCTTAACCAGCCTTTCCCACCATGATCCAACTGAAACCCGGAATCCCACCTTCTGCCCTGAACAAGCCGCGCAAAGCTGATCGCCGCCAGAATCGGTCAGCAAAGAAAACAACTGGCGGCTTGCGCTTTGAGCGGGTTTTCAGCGACGCGGCGGTAAAGCCGTTCGATCAGATCGAGTGGGAACATCGGACGGCGGAGATCACGGACGACAGCGGCCAGATCATTTTTAAACAGGAAAACGTCGAGGTGCCAAAAAATTGGAGCGCACTGGCGACGAAGATCGCGGTCTCGAAATATTTTTACGGCGACATCTCGCACGGAACCGATCCGCACAAAGGCGGCCGCGAAAGTTCAGTCCGGCAATTGATTCATCGAGTCACCCGGACCATGACGGATTGGGGAATTGCCGACGGCTATTTCGCGGACGAAGAAGCGGCAGAAATTTTCCACGACGAACTGACCTGGCTTTGTTTGAACCAACATGGCGCGTTCAATTCGCCGGTCTGGTTCAATGTCGGTTTGTATCACGAGTACGGGATTGGCAAGAACGCCGGTGCTGGAAATTATTTTTATAACCGCGAAACCGGAAAGGCCGAACGCGCTCCGACTCAGTATGAATATCCGCAAGGCAGCGCCTGCTTCATTCAGGACGTGGAAGACACGATGGAAGACATCATGCGCCTGGCGACGAGCGAAGCGATGCTCTTCAAATACGGCAGCGGCACCGGAACCGATCTCTCGACCTTAAGGTCGACCAAAGAGAAATTGAGCGGCGGCGGGAAACCGAGTGGTCCGCTCTCGTTCCTCAAAGTCTACGATCAAGTGGCAAATGTGGTGAAGAGCGGCGGTAAGACACGGCGCGCCGCCAAGATGAACACGCTTAAAGATTGGCATCCGGACATCGAAGAGTTCATCGACGCCAAGCAGAGGGAAGAGAAAAAAGCGTGGGCGCTAATTGAACAGGGTTACGACGGCAGTTACAACGGCGACGCCTACGGCTCGGTCATGTATCAAAACGAAAACCTGAGCGTGCGGGTGAGCGACGAGTTTATGGAAGCCGCGCTCGAAGGTCGCGAGTGGTGGACGCGCCGCGTGACTGACGGTCAACCGTGCGAACGCAAAGAAGCGCGGACATTATTGCGAAAAATCTGCGAAGGCACGCACATCTGCGGCGATCCCGGGATGCAGTTCGACACCACCATTCACAAATGGCACACCAGCAAAGGCACCGGCCGGCAAAACTCCACCAATCCGTGCAGCGAATATTTGTTTCTCGATAACACCGCCTGCAATCTTGCGTCATTAAATCTGCTCAAATTCAAGACGGCCGATGGCGAGTTCGATGTTGAGCGATTCAAGGCCGCCGCGCGAGTCTTCATCACCGCACAGGAAATCATCGTCGACAACGCAAGTTACCCGATCAGGGAGATCGCGGAGAACTCGCACATTTTCCGCACGCTCGGTCTCGGCTACGCGAATCTCGGCTCATTGGTGATGAGCTACGGTTATGGCTACGACAGCGTGGAAGGCCGCGTGCTCTGCGGCGCGGTAACAGCGATCCTGACCGGGGAAGCTTATGAGCAAAGCGCGCGAATGGCGCAAGCCCTTGGAGCGTTTCCCGGTTACAAAGATGCGCGGTGCAGCGGCGTTCCAAAGCCGGTCGTGAAGAGCAATGTCGCATCGATGCTCGAGGTCATCGATCTGCATCGTTGCGCGGTGAGCGAAATTCCTGATGTCAAAGAGTTCGCCTATTTGAAAAAAGAAGCGGGCAAAACTTGGAAACGCGCAGCTGAACTGGGCAAACGCCACGGTTATCGCAACGCGCAAGTGACGGTGCTCGCACCAACAGGGACAATCAGTTTCCTGATGGATTGTGACACGACTGGGATCGAACCGGACATCGCGTTGGTGAAATACAAACTGCTCGCTGGCGGCGGCATGTTGAAAATTGTCAATCAAACCGTCAAACCGGCGTTGGACAAACTCGGTTACAATTCGG
This sequence comes from Chthoniobacterales bacterium, assembly GCA_035716295.1. Classification (GTDB taxonomy): domain Bacteria; phylum Verrucomicrobiota; class Verrucomicrobiia; order Chthoniobacterales; family UBA10450; genus AV40. The sequence goes on from DASTJU010000315.1 coordinate 2,809, forward strand.
AAGAGATCGATCGAATTATCGCGCACATCGACGCCTTCGATACGATCGAGGACGTAACCGATTCAGATGGATCGACAGTCTTCTCGGGATTGAAACCGGAGCATTTGCCGATTTTCGATTGCGCATTCAAACCGTTCCAAGGCGAGCGCTCACTTAATTATATGGCGCATCTCCGGATGATGGCGGCCGCGCAACCCTTCTTGAGCGGCGCGATTTCCAAAACCGTGAATCTGCCGGAAACAGCAACAGTTGACGATATAATGAACAGTTACGTGGAGGGGTGGCGGCTGGGGTTGAAGTCGATTGCGATTTATCGCGAAGGATCGAAACGCTCGGCGCCGTTAAACACACGCAAGACGCGCGACATGGGCGGGACCACGGAGGATGTCGATGTTGCGCTCGATATCACGATCGACCGTGAAGATTTTCAGAAACGGATTCTCGAGCTGGAGGAAGAGCTGACGATGTTGCGCGGGAAGATCGATAAACCGCTCCGTCATCGAATGCCGGATACGCGGATGTCGTTGACCCACCGCTTCGAGATCGCCGGCCACGAAGGCTACATCACGGTCGGCTTGTACGAAGATGGTCAGCCCGGCGAACTGTTCATTACGATGTCGAAGGAAGGCAGCACCATCGGCGGATTGATGGATACGGTCGGCACACTGACATCAATCGCCCTCCAGTACGGCGTGCCCCTCGAAAGTTTGGCGAAAAAATTTGCATATCAGCGGTTTGAACCAAGTGGGTTTACCAAGAATCCTGATATTCGGAACGCTACCAGCATCACTGATTACGTTTTCCGCTGGCTTGCCTGTCAATTCATCAAAGGCTACAAGGAAGCGACTTCGGCGAGCCGCGGCCAAACCGACTTGCCGATGAAAGAGATTGGGGAAATGGAAAAGAAAGCACTCAATCGGCCGGTCTCGGATTTGGCGCGGACAGGCGAGAAGGAATTGATCGACGTAATCACGAGCCATTCCTCAAACGACGGTGAGCCGCAGATGACAGGCAATGGCCACAGTCACGCCGATCGCGTGCAGGAAGCGCTCGGGAATATGTTCATGGACATCATCTGTTCGCATTGCGGCAGCGACAAAGTGATCCGGGCCGGCGCCTGCGGCGTCTGCACTGAGTGTGGGACGAGCCAGGGCTGCAGCTAGGGAACAGCTGACGCGTTGGACAGACGCGGCAGGTTAGCTACAATTCGTGACCGCCGTTCGTTCGACGGCGGTCGCTTGTTTTTCAATGACTGAAGCAGAACTTCAACGACAGAAGGAAATGCAGCAGGCCGAGGAACTGTTGTTCACCGGTCCGCAGGCGCTTGGTTTCGTCAAAGGCCTCTTCGCCGGTCATTTCGTCTCCGATTGGGTAATGCCGTATCCGCGGATCGCGGCAGCCGAACAACCTCGGATCGACAAGACGCTGAGCGAGCTGCGCCAATTTCTCGATCAACATCTCGATCCGGTGGAGATCGACCGGCAGGCGGACATCCCACGTGACGTGATCGATGGACTTGGAAGAGTCGGCGTGCTCGGCGCCACCGCGCCGCAAGAAGTCGGCGGTCACGAGTTCAGCCAAATGGCGAACTGCAAAATTTTGGAGGAGATCGGCCGCCGTTGCGCATCGACATCGGTGTTCGTGAACGCGCACCATTCGATTGGAATTCGCGCGTTGTTGTTGTTCGGAACGCAAGAACAACAGAAGCGCTGGTTGCCGAAACTCGTCACCGGCGAATGGTTGGGCGCATTTGCGTTGACCGAATCGGAGGCCGGTTCGGACGCGGCGAATGTGCAGACGACCGCGACTCCGAGCGACGACGGTTCGCACTACATTTTGAACGGCGAGAAGCGTTACATCACGAACACCGCGATCGCGCAGGTGTTAACGGTGATGGCCCGTACACCCGTTCCCGGAAAACCGGGCAAGGACGCGATCACCGCGTTTTTGGTCACGCCGGATATGCCGGGATTCGAATTGATCGACGGTCGAATGGGAAAAATGGGAATCCGCGGAACGGCGACTGGCCGGTTCGCGTTGCGCAATGTCAAAGTTCCGAAAGAAAATATTCTAGGACCGTTCGGCAAAGGTTTGAAAGTAGCGCTGACCGTTCTGGATTTTGGGCGGACGACGTTCGGCGCGTGTTGCACCGGCGCGGCCAAGACGTGTTTGGAGCTCGCGGTCAAACACGCGAACACGCGGAAGCAGTTTAATAAGACCCTCGGCAATTTTCAGTTGGTCAAAAAGAAAATCGCGTGCATCGCGGCGGACGCCTACGCGATGGAAGCGATGACC
>DASTJU010000316.1:0-3652 GCA_035716295.1 Chthoniobacterales bacterium
GTCGCGCCGAAGCCCGGCGAAGGCGGAAAAGAATTGGAAGCGTCCATTCGAGAAAAAGTTACCCTCTCAATATTGAAAGAGAAAGCCTCATTGCAAAGTCCGAATTTGATCGATTATCGGTCGTGCGTTGGCCGTAAGGCATCGGGTGCGGGACTCCCTTCTACTCCAAATACCCGAATCTCCGCAGCGACATCGCCGCTGTCGCCTCCAGCTTGGAAACAATTTGCGGCGGGGAGGTTTGCCAGCGGCCGAGACTTCCCGGTGGCGTAATTTCCGCCCGCGCGATCGGTTCGGGATCAATCGTCGTTTCCAGAAAGTTCAGAATTTGAACCGTCGTCTCCAACGGTTTGGCACAAAGATCTTCAAAGCGAACGCGAAGATAATTTTCGCGAAGGCTGGTCTCGCCGTAATCGGCCGCGTGAGAATTAACCTTCTCCCACAACAACACCGAGCGCTCCGGCGCCGAACGAAACAGGCGCTCGCCCCAGCTCAGCACGGCGGGACCGTGTTTGCGGATCTGATTTTGATTCGGAGAAAGCGCCATATCGCGGCCGTCGCGCAATACGTGAATGAATTTCAGTTGCGCGAATTGAGCGCGGAGGAATGGGAGTAAGTAAATACTTCGTGGAGCCTTCCAGCCCCAGCGTGTCCCGCGTCTCTCCGCTCCCGGGATGTGACGCGCGAGAGCAGCGTGAAAATCCTCTTTCATCCGCGCCGATTGCCAGGGCGTCACCTTTTCTCGACGGCGCTGCGCTGAAACGAACGGATTAATCCAGCGGTCTTGAAACGAATAAAACTCCAACGCGTCTTCAGCCGAATTCAGTTTGGCTCCGAGATTATAGCCCGCGAGTTTCGCGATGCGCGCGATCACCCGCGTTCCGGAGCCGCCGGTCGCGCCGATCACCAATGGAGCGAAATTGGCCACGCCGACACTTGCCACGGCGAAGGCTGGTGAGCAATATCCAGCGCTGCCGCAATTTCAGAATGTCGATGAAGAGCAACCGCGCAATTGTCTTTCCTGCCTGGGGCGCGGAGTGGATAGATCGCGTCCGGAGTTGTATCCGCGAAAGTCAGCTGCCGGCGTATCCGATATTCTTGATGACCGATGCGGCGACGGACGTAAGCGCTTTACCCGGGGGAATTGAAGTCATCCGGCGCGATTGCCAGCTTTCGGGGAAGGCGAAAAAGACCGAGTTTTTCCCTGGTTTGCCAGAACAAATCGAGACCGCGCTCTTCCTTGATGCCGACACGCGAGTAATTGGCGATATATCGCTCGGGTTCGAAAAGGCCGAGCAGCACGGCATAGCCATTGTCCCGGCGCCGCATTATTCGCTGGCCGATTTTCGCGATTTTCGTCAGGTGATGGTTAACGAGGGAGTCACGCCGCTTGGTCAAATCATTTACAATTCGGGTGTGATGTTTTGTCAGCCGCATCGGCCCGATGTGGGCGCGGTATTCGATCTGACACTCTCCCTGGCCCAAAAATACCAGGACAAGATCTGGAGCGATCAGACTTATCTGAGCCTGGCGATGGAGCTGAAAGGCTTTAATCCCTACACCCTTTCTCCCAGCTTCAATTACCGCGCTTTCGGAGAATTGATCAGCGGTTCGATCCGAATCTGGCATTCGTATGAGCCCTTGCCGGCGAATGCCGCGTCGCTCGAGAAAGGTTACCTTCACCGATACGAAAAAGGCAAACTCGTGAAGGCGGTGAAAGTTCCATTGTGATCGCGGAGAACAGTCCGCGAATTGTTCTTCACGTCGGCGCTCCCAAAACCGCGTCGACGTATCTGCAACGTCGATTACGGGCTGATCCAAATCATCTCCGGAAACACGGTATCTACGTTCCCGTTCTTCCTCTCGTCGCCGAAATGGCGGGCAATGCGAAACTTTTGGCGACGGCGTTGAGTCGCCGCCCGTCGCTGACTTTTCAACGCGCCTTTCCCCAAATCGACGTGAGCGCGCTCGATCCAACCCGTCTCGTTGCTGAACTTCTCCAAGACTGGCGAGCCGATTCAGAATCGGTCGTGCTCTCAGCGGAGAATTTTCGCCCGAATCACGCGCGGCGACTGCGCGAGCTGCTTCCGAAAACTGCACCGTGCGTCATTGTTCTCTTTGTGCGACGACAAGACCGTTGGATCGATTCCTATTTCAACCAGATGGTGAAGACCAACGAGATCGAGGAAGGCATCAGCACATTTGTGGCGCGACTTTGCGACACCGAGGGCGAGCGTCTGTGCCGTCCCGACTGGTTCGCTAATTATCAGGCGTGGCGCGACGCTTTCGGAGATTGCAAAGTGGTCTTTTATGACGAGATCGCGTCGGATGTCTTCGGCGCTTTCATCGCTGCAGCCGGGCTTGAACCCGTGCCAGATTTGATCGACATCGATCGCGCACAGGTGTCGCTCAATGTCTACGAGCTGGCCTACCTGCTCGATTTAAAGACTCCGATCGATTATCCGGACTTTCTTCTTCGCCAAGCGGCAAGCGAAAAAGCTTCGCGGCGCCTCGGCCTTGATGAAACTCGCAGTCTTCTGAGCAGTGCCGACCTGGAGCGATTGCGCAACCGATTCGAAGCATCCAATCAGCGCCTGCTCACCGCGTTAGGACGAAATGATAATTCAACGCCGCTTCGATTGGACGCCCGTTCAGATACAGATTCGTATTGCGATCTAAAACAATTTTGCGCTTCAGAGTCCTACGCGCGTTATCGCGAATTGACGGACGCCATTTACACTCGGCGCAATCGCCGCCACCGTTTCAGGTCGTTTTTCAAACGCTAATCGTTCCGTGAAGCCCAACATTTTGTTCATCATGTGCGACCAACTGCGCGCCGACGCGCTTGGTTGCACCGGAAACTGGGTCAAAACCCCGAACATTGATCGGATCGCGCGCGCGGGCGTTCGATTTTCCAACTGCGTGACAAATTCGCCCGTCTGCATTCCAGCACGAGTTTCGCTCGCAACCGGACATTACCCACACAACACCGGCGTCTGGGACAATTGTCCGTTCGAATTGCCGGAAGGAACGTCGACTTGGATGGCCGCCATTCGCGGCGCCGGCTACCGAACAAGTTTGTTTGGAAAAACGGCGCTGCATCGGCGCGGGCCGGACATCCGCAAGTTCGAACACCTTCTGAATTCTTATGGCTTGGATGATGTCGATGAAATCAGGGGGCCGCGCGCCAGCGTCGACATTATTTGCCACATGACGGCGCGTTGGGATTCGTTAGGCCTGCTCGAAGCTTTTCGAAAAGATATCAAGGAACGCGTTGGAAAAAATAAGACACTGGTTCGACCATCGCCGCTCCCGTTGGCGGAGTATTACGATGTTTATGTCGGCCAGCAGGCGAAGAATTACCTTCACAACTACAAGCGCTCGGAGCCGTGGTTCTGTTGGGTCAGTTTCGCCGGACCGCACGAACCGTGGGACACGCCCGAGCCTTACGCCAGCATGTATCGCGCGGACGACATGCCTGCGCCGCTCAAGCGACCGCGCCTCCGAGATCGCGGCCCAACTGGAGAATTGGATCAAAAATTCTCAGAGTCCCGAGGCAAGATCGACAATGCGCGGGCGCTGCGGGCAAATTACGCGGGAAAAGTCACCCTGATCGACGATCAGGTCGGACAAATTCTCAAGGAAATTGAAAGTC
>DASTJU010000317.1:0-6243 GCA_035716295.1 Chthoniobacterales bacterium
ATTCAACTTGTCCGAGATGCTCGGCACATTCCGAAAAAATCGCGTTGCTTCATCCACGGTCAGGTCGAGCACGTCGGCGATATTTTTTCCTTTATAAGTGATCTCGAGCGTCTCGCGATTATAGCGCCGGCCGTGGCACACTTCCCACTGGACATAAACGTCGGGCAAAAAATGCATCTCGATCTTGATCAGGCCACCGCCCTCGCAATTCTCGCATCGGCCGCCTTTGACGTTGAAGCTGAACCGGCCAGCGCCGTAACCTCGCACCCGCGCAGTCGGTAATTGCGCGAACAATTCACGAATCGGACCGAAGGCGCCGGTGTAAGTCACTGGATTGGAGCGTGGCGTCCGCCCAATCGCGCTTTGGTCGATCACGATCGCCTTGTCGATTTGTTCGGCACCGCGCAACGCGCGATACGCGCCCGGTTTCTCTTTCGAGTTGTAAAAACGCCGGAAAAGCGCGCGCCGCAGAATGTCGTCCACCAGCGTCGACTTTCCGCTGCCAGAAACACCGGTCACACAAGTGAAACAACCAAGCGGGAAAGCGACGTCGATGGTTTTCAAATTATTTTCGGACGCGCCTTTCACAAGCAGCCAGCCTTCCTCGTTCTTGTTCAATCGATTTCGAGTAAAACGCGGTTGCGTCCGGTGCTTCGGAACTGGAATGCGCAGACGGCCCGAAAGATAATCTGCGGTCAGAGAATTTTTGGCCTCCAAAATGTCTTCCAGTTTTCCTTGTGCCACGATTTCGCCGCCACGCGGGCCAGCGCCCGGACCAAGATCGACAATGTGGTCCGCTGCTCGGATTGTTTCTTCGTCGTGCTCGACCACGATGACCGAATTACCCAGGTCGCGCAGGCGCCGCAACGTGCCGAGCAATCGCGCATTGTCTCGCTGATGCAGGCCGATGCTCGGCTCGTCCAAAACGTAAAGCACGCCCGCTAATCCGGAACCGATCTGCGTCGCGAGTCGAATTCGTTGCGCTTCGCCACCGCTGAGTGTGCCGCTCTCGCGATCGAGCGTCAGATAACCGAGGCCGACTTCGACCAGAAATTGCAGGCGCGATTGAATTTCGCGAACAACATCAGCCACGACTTTCTTCTGCGCTGCCGTCAGCTCGAGTTTGTCGATGTAACGCGCGGCCGCTTCCGTCGTTTGCTCGCTGAACTTATGAATGTTGAGCTCGAGTCCTTGTCGATCTTTGATTGTGACTGCGAGAATTTCCGGCTTCAGGCGCGCGCCCCCGCAAGTTTTGCACGGCTCTCGCGTCATGAACGCGCGAATGCGATTTCGCGTAAATTCGCTCTGCGTCTGCTCGTAAAGTCGCTGCATTTGCGGCACTAATCCTTCGAACGGCCGTTTCTTTTCGCCGCCTGCTCGCGATTTATCGGAGTTGCCACCAAAATTCATTTCGATTGGCGTGCCGTTGGTTCCGAAATAAAGCGCGGTTTTGAATTCATCAGGCAAATCTGCGAACGGCATATCTTCGCTCACTTGGAAATGTTTTATCAGTGCGCCTTGCAGTTGCCGGTAGTAAGCCTGCATCCGTTTGGTCCCGCGCCGCCATGGCGTGATCGCGCCTTCAGCGATGGTTTTTGTTTCGTCCGAGATCATCAGCTCGGGGTCAATCACAAGTTGCGTTCCCAAGCCGTGACACGCCGGGCATGCCCCAAGATGGCTGTTGAATGAAAAATGTTTCGGCGTCAGCTCACCCAGGGTGAACCCCGAGTCCGCGTTGCCGTAATTCGTCGAGTAACGCGATTCCTCCCAACTTTCACGACCTTCTGACTGGGCGTGAAGAACCACGATCTTGTTTCCGCCCCATTTCAGGGCGGTTTCCACGGAATCGGTCAATCGCACCCGAATTCCATCGCGCACGACCAGACGGTCGACTACCGCCTCGATCGTGTGACGCTCGCTTTTTTTCAAGCGAACCGGCTCCGGCCGATCGAGCTCGACAATTTCGCCATCGATTCGCGCCCTGACGAATCCTTCGCGCTTCAGCCTTTCAATCACGTCGCGAAATTCGCCGCTCTGACTTTGCACCAGCGATGCGAGCACGATGATTTTGCTGTTCGATTCGTAAGCGAGGATTTGATCGACGATTTGCTGTGGCGTTTGTCGATGAACCGGCTTCCCTGTCGCTGGATCGTGGGGCTGACCAATGGCGGAAAAAAGAACGCGAAGGTAATCGTAAATCTCGGTCGTGGTCGCGATGGTCGATCTCGGATTGGCGCCGGCGCTGCGTTGTTCAATCGCAATCGCCGGAGAAAGTCCTTCGATGAAATCGACGTCCGGTTTTTCCATTTGATCGAGGAATTGCCGCGCGTAAGCGGAGAGGCTTTCCACGTAACGCCGTTGGCCTTCGGCATAGAGCGTATCGAAGGCGAGGGAGGATTTTCCGGAACCGCTCAGACCGGTAATGACCACCAGCTTCTCCCGCGGCAGTTCCACGTGGAGATTCTTCAAATTGTGCTGGCGCGCACCACTGATCTTAATAACTTGCGCAGGCATCGGAACGACAAATCTCGAACCTATCAGTCAAGCACAGCCCTAAGTTTTCTCCAGCGAAAATCCCGTTTTATGAATGAGACAAGCCGCACTATCTCCCCGGAAGAATTGGTCGAATTGCAAAAAAAATTCAGCGAGATCAAGCATTCGATTAACAACGCGCTCGCTGTCATGATGGCGCTCTCGGAAATGTCGCAACGCCGTCCCGATTACGCCGAAAAACTGGCCTCGACCGTGCTGGCCAAGGCGCCCCAGATCGTTTCCGGTCTCCAGGAATTTACTCAGCTCCTGAACGAAAAGGCCGGCGTGAAACCCGCCGCCGAAGCGAAGTAGTTAATTCGCCAGATCTTCGCGCGCATGGACGCGGTGTCGAGCAAACGGATCCTCATCGTCGAAGACGAAGAAGACGTTGTCGATCTTCTGACTTTGAATCTGCGCAAAGCCGGCGGCTTCGCCCTTTCCACTGCGACCGACGGTGCCGCCGGTTTGGCCAAAGCGCGCTCGGAGAAACCGGATTTCATCATTCTCGATTTGATGTTGCCGAAAATGCCGGGGCTCGAGGTTTGTAAGCTTCTCAAGAGCGATCCGGCCACTCGCCACATTCCCATCCTGATGCTGACCGCGCGCGCCGAAGAGGTCGATCGCATCGTCGGCTTGGAATTCGGCGCGGACGATTACGTAACGAAACCGTTTAGTCCGCGCGAAGTGATTTTGCGGATCAAAGCAATCCTGCGTCGCGGCACGAACGAAGAAATCGACGACCGGCTCTCCGCGGGACCAATTAGTATCGATCCCACGCGGCACGAAGTTTTGGTCAATGGGAAAGCGGTCGACCTGACCAGCCTCGAGTTCAAACTTCTTCGGACTCTGATGCAACGGCGCGGCCGCGTTCAGGAACGCGATCGTTTGCTCAACGAAGTTTGGGGTTACGAAAGCGTCATCGACACTCGAACGGTCGACACGCATGTTCGTCGCTTGCGCGAAAAACTTGGTAAAGCCGGCGACATTGTTGAGACCGTGCGCGGATTTGGGTATCGCGTGCGGGAGAAATGATGTTTTGGATCCTGTTCGCTGCGATTTTTGCCTTAACGCTCGCGGTGATTTATTTCGTCCGGCGGAAGTGGATCGCGCCCTGGCGGGAAATGGAAGAGCTCGTCAAACAAGTGGGCCGGGGCGAACAGCCGAGCACGTTTTTGATCGGCGGAAGCAGGGAAACCCGGCGGGTGAGCGTCGCGCTCGAACGTATTCTCATGCGCCAGCGCGAGTTGGATCGCCAAGTCGGCGAACGCGCATCCGGCCAGAAAGCAATTTTGTCCGCCATGCAGGACGCCTTACTCGTAGTCGATCGTCACCGCCGACTGACTTTGGTCAATCAGGCATTCTGCGATTTATTTAAGATCACTGAAGAATGGTTGGGCGCCCCGCTTGTTGAAAGCGTTCGCGACCCCGCGGTGGAAAGGATTGTGGGTGACACCTTGCAGCGGTGCGAACCGAGCCAGGGCGAACTCGTGATCGATCGACGCGAATTTCAAATGGCTTCCGTTCCGATGGGCAAAGATAACGGCGAGATCGCCGGTGCGGTTGTTTTATTCCACGACATTACCGATTTAAAGCGTGCCGACGAAATCCGGCGTGACTTTGTCGCTAATGTTTCGCACGAACTGCGGACGCCGTTGTCGATCTTGCGCGGTTACATCGAAACGATGCTGGATGATCCCAAAATGCCGCGAGGCGAAACCACTCGGATTCTGGAAGTGATGGACCAGCACTCGAAACGTCTCGGATTGCTGGCGAACGATCTTCTCACGCTCGCGCAATTGGAATCCGGGAGCTCGACGCTGCAATTGAGCGAGATCGATCTCCTGCGTTTTTTTTCCGATCTCGTTCGCGACTGGAAAAAGAAGTTGGCCTCAAAAGGCCTGAAAACGGCGGTGGATGTGGCGGACGATTGTTCGATCATTCGCGCAGACGAAGCGCGGTTGCGGGAAATTTTCGACAACCTGCTTGATAACGCGGTGAAATATTCGTCCGAGAATGGCGAGATTCGTTTGCACGCCGAGCAACGCAACGGCGAAATTATTCTCAGCGTTGGCGATAACGGAATCGGAATTGGCAGCGAAGATCTTTCTCGAATCTTCGAGAGATTCTATCGTGCGGACAAAGCGCGGAGCCGCGAGCTAGGCGGGACCGGGCTCGGATTGTCGATCGTTAAACATATCGCCCAGCTTCACGGCGGCCGGGCCGAAGCCGAGAGCGAACTCGGGCGAGGGACGACGATCCGCGTCGTTTTGCCAGACGCCAGTCCGGCTCGGACTGTCACAGAATCGTAACATTAAAACCGTTGCCGCTTGGGACGGCGTTCCGCATCGTCGATAGTGTGGAAACAGTCGCCCGTCCCGCGGCCGCGGGATCGATCTTGTCGGAAAAACGTGTCTCGCGCCGCCGCCGACTAACCACCGAAGCGGCGATCAAGGCGTTCTTCGGCAGCAACGCGGTGGTCGCGATTTTGGTCCTCGCGCTGATCACGATTTTTCTTTTTCGCGAAGGCTTCGGGTTCTTCGGCCAAAACCTGGCCAATCTTCGGCTCTATCGCCGCGCCGGCTTGGAATATGTCGACATCATCCGCGGCCAGGCCCAAACCCATGCCGCTCTTTCCCGACAGCTCGGCGATATTCGATTGCAAGAGACGCGAGCGCTGCCGGCTGGCGGTAATCTCGAAGCGTTCGATCAAATCGCAGGCGCATTTAGCGACAGCGGAGAATTTCTCAACGCGCTCGTTTCGGACGCGAATGATCAGGCACTGGCATTGCGCGAAGCTTTGATCGCCGCTGGCACTCCATCGGCCGTCTCTTCCGCCGAGGCCCAACCGTCAACGGAGACAGCAGCACCGGTTGATCCGCGCGCGGCAATGATGGCGCTCCGTTCGGCGGATGAAAAGTTCCCGAAAATTGCCGAAGGGATGAAAGCGAAGATCGACAATCTTCTGACTTTCCCGCCTGCTCTGAATTCTTCTAGAGCGAAGCAATCGTTCGAAAGCTGGAAAAAGAAGACGCGAGATTATCTCGCCCACCTTCCAGCAGTTTCACAACGGCTGCGTGAATGGAATCCGGACAAACCAGTGCCGGCTTATCGCGCGATTACTGCTTTTCTTTTTGGACCGGATTGGGTGACGGCGAGCTTTTGGCAGGATTGGTACGGAATCATCCCGCTGCTTGTTGGGTCGATCATGGTCGCAGCCGTTGCGTTAATTATTGCTGTCCCACTCGGAGTTTGTTCCGCGATCTATGTCAGTGAAATCGCCGCGCGCGGTGAGAAAAGCTTGATCAAACCGTACATCGAATTCATCTCCGCGATTCCATCGGTAGTGCTCGGTTTTTTTGGGATCGCCGTAGTCGGTCAGGCCGTGCGCGCCTTGTCGCAAATGCCGTTCATGAAATGGGTCCCGTTCTTTCCAATTAGCGAGCGCCTGAATGTTTTTACCGCCGGTTCTTTGCTCGCGCTCATGGCGGTCCCGACGATATTCACTTTGGCGGAGGACGCGCTGCGCAATGTCCCACGCGGATTCAAGGAAGCTTCCTACGCGCTCGGCGCGAATCGGCTGCAAACGATCGGGCGCGTGCTGGTGCCGGCATCGCTCTCCGGGATTATTTCGGCGGTTTTGCTTGGGCTGGGGCGCGTGATTGGCGAGACGATGGTGGTTTTGCTTTGCGCCGGGAACCGGATCGCGATTCC
>DASTJU010000318.1:0-7172 GCA_035716295.1 Chthoniobacterales bacterium
GCGCCACCGCCATAGGACGGGCCATTTTTGTGCGCCAACCTTCGCCGCTGGCAATGGCGCGTCCGATTTGGGCCTGGTCCATTCCCTGCGAAGTGGATAGCCCGCGGAATTGGTACAAATGAAGGACGAAGATGGCGATAATGCCGAGCGCAAGCGCGCCGCGCTTGACCCAAACGACCAGCCCGCCCGCTTCCAAGGCGTGGACCGCGCTTTGAACGAATTCTTCGCTACCCGGCATTCGAGGTGGGTCCGATCTTGATCGCGGGTGTTTTTTCTTGGGCGTTCATTTCATTGATTTTGCGGTGCAACGTCCGCCGGCTGATCCCGAGTTTCTTCGCAGCCGCGGTCACGTTTCCATTTGTGGTCGCCAATGCCTGTAAAATGAGTTTGCGTTCCGTTTCATGAAGATCAAGCGGGCTGTTTTTTTCGCCAAACGCCTTGGCCGCCGAAATACCGCGTGGAAGCGTGGCGCCGGCAGCTTGTCGCAAAGCCGAAGGCAAATCGCGCGGCGTGATCTTCGGTCCAGTGGCCATTACGACCCCATGTTCGATGGCAGTGCGCAACTCGCGAACGTTGCCCGGCCAATGGTAGGTGAGCAGTGCATTCATCGCTTCGGTTGTAAGATCGACAACTTCCTTGTTGTTTGCTTTGGAAAATTGCCGCAGAAACGCGCGCACCAATAACGGAATATCATCTTTGCGCTCGCGCAACGGCGGCACGACGATTCGCACCACGTTAAGGCGAAAGTACAAATCGTCCCGGAACTTTCCTTCCTTTACCATTTGCTCAAGATTCTTGTTGGTCGCAGCGATCAGCCGGACCTCCGCTCGCAGGGTTTGATTGCCGCCGACGCGCTCAAATGCGCGCTCTTCGCTCATCACGCGCAGCAGCTTTACTTGCGTGGTCGGTGGAATTTCAGCCACTTCATCCAAAAAAATTGTGCCGCTGCTCGCTTGCTCGAATCGTCCGATTCTCCGCTCATGCGCGCCGGTGAATGCGCCTTTTTCGTGACCGAACAATTCGCTCTCGAGCAATGTGGGCGAGAGCGCGGCGCAATGGACGGTGATAAATTTCGCCTTGTTGCGTCTGCTTAAATTGTGAATCGCGTGCGCGGCCAACTCTTTTCCGGTGCCACTTTCGCCTTCGATCAAAACGTTCGCCGAAGAAGGCGCAACCTGGCGGATTGTGTCCAGCACTTCGTGCAGCGCCGGCGAATCGCCGATCATGTTCTCGAGGCCGTAGCGTTCGTCGACTTGCTGCCGCAACGTTTGATTTTCCTGTTCTAGTTTGCGGTCGCGCAACGCCCGCGCGATCAGCATTTCCACCTTGTCCAGATTCAGCGGCTTGGTCACGAAATCGTAGGCGCCCCGTTTCATCGCCTCTACCGCGGTATCGACCGAGCCGTAGGCTGTCATCATGATACAAATCGGCGGCTGCGGCATTTTCAGCGCACGATCGATAAATTGCATTCCATCTTCGGCGCCGAGGCGAAGATCGGTCAGGAGAAGATCGACATGTTCACGCTCGAGAACATTCATTGCGCTGGCGATGTCGCCCGCCACATAAACGTCATAAACGTTTTCGAGCAGGCGGCGCAATCCGTCTCGCGTATGTTTTTCGTCATCAACGATCAAGATGATGGGCTGGATGGAGTCCATGAATAACTTTCGGCCTGGGCGAGTGCGCCATTTATTCTCACTCAATCGCCTGATCTCTCAATTAGGAAAGATAATTCTACTCAAGCCGTCTAGCGCCCGATAAAAATCAAATCGAACCATGTTGTTGAAGCTTATCCTCTTTGTCTTAATCCCATACGCAATTTTGCTGTTGATCTTGCTCGCGCGAAAAGCGCCGCGACGGAAGACGACCAAGTCAATCTCGCGTGGCTGGGGCAATCGGCTGCGGATTTTGATCATTGGCGCGACCGGCGGAACGGGACGCGAACTGGTGCGGCAGGCATTGGAACAAGGTCATCAGGTGACGGCCTTCGTTCGAAAACCGAAGAAAATGAAAATCGAGCATTCGAATCTGCGCGTAATGAAAGGCAACGTGCTTGATTACGCATCGCTCGAGGAAGCAATGCGCGGGCAGAGTGCGGTCTTATGCGCGCTCGGGCACAAGCGATTTTTCTATCCGAGTCGCGTTCTTTCGAAGGGCACGGCAAATATTCTTCGCGCGATGAAAACGTGTAACGTCCCACGGCTCGTTTGCGAAAGTTCGCTCGGAGTTGGCAACAGCGCCGGTCGGCTCGGTTTGCTCTACACCTTCTTGGTCGTGCCGCTGCTTTTACCTTTCATTTTCTACGACAAAGTCCGGCAGGAAAAATTAATCGAAGAAAGCGACACTGATTGGGTGATCGTGCGTCCGGCGGTGCTGACCAACGCGCCTGCGCGAGGGAAATATCGACACGGTCGCAGCGTCGGAAATTATCTTTGGACGAATCGGATCGCGCGCGCGGACGTCGCCGATTTTATGCTCAAACAGTTGACCGACGATGATTACATCGGCTCAGCCGTGGGTGTTGTTTGGTAAAATAATCGCGGATTACTGCGTCGCTGATGTTTCGTGATAAGGCGATCCGGCCTGGTAAAGCGCAAGTTTACTTCGCAGCGATTCGGCGAGAGATGTGATTCCGTTGGCATCGGCAATTTCGAGCGCGCGTTGAGCGGCTTCCACCGCTTCGGGGAACTGCCTGTTTTCTGCGTAAGCAGCGGCGAGCGTATGCAGAATTATTGGATCGTTGCCGCCAGCTAATCGGTCCGCTTGCTTGGCGAGCTGCGCAGCTTTAGCGCCATCGCGGACCGAGGCGTTTGAAGAAGTCGCCAGTAACCAGGCGAGATTATTTTGGGCGAGGATAGACTCGGGTTCGCTTTTCAAAGCGGCCTCGTATTCGTGGACGGCTTCTTCTACTCGCCCTGTTTGGCGGAGGGAATTAGCCAGGTTGTTATGGGCGTTGGCGTAGTCGGGCCGCAATGCGATCGCCGTGCGATACTGAATGATCGCTTCCTCGACATCGCCTTTCTGGCGGAGCGCGTTGCCAATGCTGTAAAGCGCCTCGGCGTGATCGAATGGAAGCTGGAGGATTTTTCCATACTCGGCGATGGCGGCGTCGGTCTCTCGTTTTTGGAGTAATGCGTTGCCGAGATTGATGTGCGCTGGCGCATGACGTGGCCACTTTTCGACCACTCGCTGGAGATGAGAGATCGCTCCATCCGCATCGCCCTGTTGGAGTAACGCTGCTCCAATGTTGGTCTCCGTGTCCGGATCATCCGGAGAAATCCGGAGGGCGGCTTGAAAATGGTCCATTGCCTCAGCCATTCGCCCTTTCTGAACGAGCGCCTTACCGAGGTTGTTGTGATCTTTACTCTGGTCGGGCCAGAGTTCGAGTGCCTTTCGAAAATCACCGATGGCTTCATCGACATTACCACGCTCGGACAGAAACGATCCCAGATTGCTGTACGCCATCCAGCAATCGGGATTGCGCGCGATCGTCGTCCGCCAAAGCGTTTCAATGTCTCGATAGTCACGACATTGACGCCAGCTCAATAATCCGAGCGTCACCAGAAGCACTGTGTAAACCGTCGGTCGCAAGAAAATTTTTTCGGGCGCCACGGAATCCAGCGCCATCGTGATTCCGGCAGCGACCAACGTCAGGGGACCAACGCAGGCGAGGTATTGGAAGTGATCTGCGACAAAAGAATAAATAAACGGATAGACGTTGATGAAGCCGAGCGCTGGGGAAAGCAGACCGAGAAAAACAAGAGTGGCTGCAAGCGGTGCTCGGAAATATTTTCTCAGTAGCCAAAGAACTCCGAGCAATAAAACAAGCGTCAGCGGGAACAGGTATTGCCACCAGACGGCACCGCTGATGTGCCACCGCGGATAAATAAAGGTCAGCTTCGCTGGCCAAAGCAGCTTGAAGAGATAAAACCAAAAATCGCGCGCGGCGATCAGGCAGCGCTGTAAAATCGACAGAGTGAAGGCGCTGCCCTGCGCTCCGACAAAAGTTCGTTCCACCCAAGCGGTGAAAAGCCCGGCGCCGATCCCGAGACCAAAGAACGGCAACAACGGCACAACGTCATCGCGCAACCGAAGCCGGCCTCGTCTCCACCACAGGACGACCAGAATTATGGCGGATAAGGGCGCAATAACCGTCTTGCACATCAAACCGAATAGAAAAAGAGCGAGTGACCCGAAGTATGCGCCTCGACTTCTGTTCTCGTCGAAATTGAGGTAAGCGAGAATCGAGCAGAAAAAAAACAGACCGGAGAGTGTGTTCTTGATTTCCGAAATCCAGGCGACCGATTCAACTTGAACAGGATGAAGAGCAAATAATCCGGCGGCCAGCCACGCGCCCGGAACCTTCAGGCGCAGCAAAATCTGGAGCAAGACGACCGCGCCCAGAGCGTGAAGAAGAATGTTAACCAGGTGATAACCGAGAACGGAATCGCCCCAAAGTTTTTGCTCGATCCAAAAGGTGCTGTGAACCAGCGGATAATATTGTTGCGTCGATCCAACCTGGGTCCAGATCTGAACCAGACCATGCCAGGAACGCAATTCCGGTTGGGTAATGTGTGACTTATCATCCCAAATGGGTTTGCCGTTCCACGCCGGCAGATAAGCAAGGAGGGTGGCAGCGATTAGGACGAGGCTAAAGAGCCAGATCCGTTGCGAATTTTTAGCTGCGTTTCTTGGGCTAGGCTGCGCCATTCAGTTTGCGCGTGATGCGGGACTGGAACTTCCTGCCTCCAGCATGCGAACGCGTCGGTCGATGTGGGGTAAGCGAATCGTTAAGGTGAGTCCTTTACCTTCACTGCTTTCGATCGACATCTCGCCGCCGTGCTCACGCACAATCCGGCGAACGATTAGGAGCCCGAGCCCGGTGCCGCTGGTCTTGGTTGTGAAATAGGGTTCGAACACGCGACTGAGATTCTCCGCTGAAATTCCGCCGCCCGTGTCCGTGAATCGCACGATCACGTGGGATTCGTCCACGTCGGTGCGGATCCGTAAAATTCCGCGGCTCTTCATCGCTTCGAAACTGTTCTTGATTACGTTGTAAAACGCTTGCTTCATTTGATCGCGGTCGATTTCAAGCAGCGGCAGGTCGGAGCGTAGCTCCTGCTCGACCACAATGTCGCGATCTTTGATTTCCAGGGCTAAAAACCGAACCGCTTCTTCGACAATTGAATTAATGTTCTCGGGGCGCAGCTGTGGACGAGTCGGACGAATCGCACGCAGGAACTGACTGATGATCGAATCGAGCCGGTTAATCTCGGCACGCGCGACTTCCACCGATTCCTGAAGTTCGGCCCGTTTTGCGCCGTTAAGCTTGCGGGCTTCACGTTCGATCAATTGTAAATGAATATTGAGCGAATTAAGCGGGTTGCCGATCTCGTGGGCAACTCCGGCGGCAAGCAATGTCAGCGCGTTCAATCGTTCGGACTCGATCGTTTGCTGCTCGGTGCGCCGACTCTCGGTAATGTCGCGCAAAATAATCGCGTGTCCGACCCGTTCGCCCGAGGCACTCGTGCCGGAGGTCCGAGCCGGGCTGGCAGCTGGCGAAGGCGAATCGTCGGTGCGCGGCTCGATCACCAGCGGAACGCTGTAAAAATTGATGAATCTGTTGGTGGGATAGAAGATCTCCATATCGCGGCTAACCGCGCCTTCACGCGAGAGTGCGTTCCAATCCAGCCCGCGAACGCGCTCGTCCAAACGTCTGCCGAGCGAGTCATCCGCTTCCAATCCGAACAACTGGCAGGCGGCGTCGTTGAGATAAGTAATTCGGCCTTTCGAATCGGTAACGATGATTCCTTCCTGGATCGAGTTGAAAACCGTTTCGAGAAAACCTTTCTCCTGCGCCAGGCGCAGAAAATAATTCTGCACATCCTCCGGCCCAATCTTGCCGAGGCGACCGATGAGCTTCTCGACAAAGCCTGATTTCATGCTGCCGACGGTTTGATCGGAATGCTCGACATCTCTACGCGCAGATAATTAAGAACAACCGGCGCCAGAATCATCCCCGGAATTCCCATTACGATCTCGCCAATGATCAGGCCGATCAGCGTGAGCCAGACCGGGTTGCGGGTCCAGCCGCCAATGATTTTGCTGTTAAGGAAGTATTCGAGTTTGTGAATGGCGACCAAAAAAATAAACGCGGCGAGCGCGATCTTTACCGACATCGCTGCTGCGAGGAACACGATGATCGTGTTGCTGATCAAGTTGCCGATAATCGGCAGCAGTCCGCAAAGAAAGGTCACGCCGATGACAACGGCAGCGTGTGGCAGGCCAACAACGAGAATGAAAATGGCCGTGAGCACGGTGTTGATGCAAGAGATGATGATCTGCGCGCCGAGGACAGTCTCGAAACTGCGGTAGAAATCATGGAAGCGAGTCGCGATTTCAGTCGCGCACGCGGCATAGAGATTATTTGCGTCCTTTGCCATCAAATCCGTATCTCGATGGCGCCAACTGCGAAAGAACAAGCTCGCTGCCACGACGATTCCGATAACGATGAGCACGAAAAGCTTGGTCGCGGCGCCGGCGAAATGCGCGACGTCGTTGAGATAATGGATTTCGTCTTTGACCTGCGCGATCAGGAACGCTTTTAGTGTTTCGAAGTCGGTGAACGGAAGCTCGATGTTTCTTTTCTCCGCCCAGGCGGTCGCCGATGGAATTGAGCTATCGGCAATTTCGGGCAATGCCCGCCAGGCAGCGCGCGTAAAATAGCCTGCCGCATAGGCGATTCCGACCAGACAAATCACGAACAAGATCAATGAAAGCCATTTTCGTTTTGTAGCAGCGTGGAGCTTGCGTAACGCGAAGTAAGAAAAAAACGCGGCGAGCAATAGCGTTCCCAGATGCAGCCAGGCTGCGGCGATCAGCGTCGCAATCAAGACAGCGTAGGAGGCTCGAGTGGGCGTGCTCATGTCACGCAGCTCAGTTAGCAGACGCTAGGCGGCTTGTCCGGTTTCTTTCTCGGCCCGCTCCTTCAGCGCTGCTTTGCGCGAAAGTTTGACCCGGCCTTTGTCATCGATGCCGATACACTTGACCCAGATCATATCGCCGATTTTAACGACGTCTTCGGTCCGGTTCACCCGGAAGTCGGCCAACTCGGAAATGTGCACCAGACCGTCCTTGCCCGGCAACACTTCCACAAATGCGCCGAACTCTTT
>DASTJU010000319.1:0-3026 GCA_035716295.1 Chthoniobacterales bacterium
ACCGGCATATTTTCGCATCATTATATATAGGAGCAGAAAGTTGGTCAGCGCCACCAGGCTGGTCGAAAGGGCAAGGCCGCGGTGGCCGAGGCCCATTTTGAACATGAAAAACCAGTTCAAAATAAAATTGATAATGATCGAGAAAATGCTGACCATCATCGGAAGGTAACGTTTATCGAGCGCGTAAAACGCCGGCGCCAAAACTTTCACCGCCGAATAAGCGGCCAATCCGATCGCATAAAATTGCAAGGCACCGGCCGTTTGTCGCGTTGCTTCAGCCGTGAAACGCCCATGTTCGTAAATAACGCTGATGATCGGTTGCGCGAGGACGATTAATCCAATCGCTGCCGGAATGGTCAGCAATGTGACAAGTCGGAGCGCGTGCGCCAGCGCGGAACGAAATGCGGGCATATCGCCGAGTGCGGCGGTACGCGAGACCAACGGCAACGTGACTGTTCCGACTGCGACGCCAAAAATGCCGAGTGGCAATTGCATCAATCGGAAAGCGATGTTCAACCAACTGACCGGACCGTCGCCAAGTCGCGCGGCGAAACCGCTGTTGACGAGCACATTTACTTGAACGGCGCTGGCGGCGATCACAGCCGGGCCCATCAGCGTCAGCACTGTTCGCACGCCTTGATCGCGCCAGTGAAAGTCCGCGCGGTATTTATATCCGATCCTCCGCAGCGAAGGAAATTGCGCCGCCAATTGCCAAAGGCCGCCGATCAGAGTTCCGATCGCCAATCCAATCAGCGACCGTGTGCCAAAATGCGGATCGAGCCACCAACCGAAGGCGACGCCGCCGATGATCGACCCGAGATTGAAAAAACTCGAGGCCATCGCCGGCGCGCCGAAGATGTGTTTCGCGTTCAGCATCCCCATCACCAGCGCGGCGAGAGAAACGAGCAAAATGAACGGCCACATGATCCGCGTGAGCAAAATCGTGGTCTCCGTCTTCTCCGGCGACCAACTCCACCACGTCATCAGGTGAATGAGCTGTGGCGCGAACAGGATGCCGAGCAGCGTGACGACGCTCATAAAAACTGCGGTCAGCGTTGCGACCTTGTTGCCCAGTCGCCAGGCAGATTCATCGCCTTCGGTTGCGATCTTCTTCGAGAACGTGGTGATGAACGCCGTTGAGAGCGCGCCCTCCGCAAACAGATCGCGCAACAGATTCGGCAATCGAAACGCCATCAGGAATGCGTCCAGATTTTTGCCGGCGCCGAAAAGTCCGGCGAATACCTGCTCCCGAATTAATCCGAGCACTCGCGAACACATCACCGCGATGCCGACCACGCCGGTCGCGCGGGTGCTTACTCGCTGGGGCTCAGCCATCGGCGAACAAAGAACAACTTCTCTGAATTTACGAAAGGAAAAACTTCAAATCGACGAAGTGCGGTTGCCATCAAAGTCCGGTCGGGAAATTCAAAAACTCCCACGGCAGCTTAAAGCGCTTCGAAAGATGCGCGGCGAGCGCTTTGACGCCAAATGTCTCGGTCGCGTAATGGCCGCCGAGAAGAAGATTGATTCCGAGCTCTTCCGCCGCGACCGCCGCCCAATGCGGAGCCTCGCCGGTGATGAAGATGTCGATCTTATCCGCGGCTACGCGGTAAATTTCTCCGCCGGCGCCGCCGGTGACGATGCCGATATTCTTCGGATTTTTCGGACCGAAGTTGAATGCTTTTACCGGGCCGCCTAAAACTTTTCGCACTTTGCGAATCAGATCGTCCCGGGAAATTGACGTCTTCGCCCGAACGCCAATCAACTGTCCTTTCTCTTCAAAGAATGGCTTGGTCGATTTCAATCCAAGCGCCGACGCGAGCTGCGCGTTGTTGCCGACTTCCGGATGCAGATCGAGCGGAAGATGGGCGCTGTAGAGCGCGATGTCGTTTTCGAAGGCGAGTTTCAATTGTCGACGCAACGCGCCGGTGACGCTTTGCAATCCCGGCCAGAACAATCCGTGATGTACGATTAGAAGATCGACGCCTTTCCTGGCAGCGGTAGTCAGAACCCGGGTAGAGACATCGACTGCCGCGCCAATTTTGGCAACGCGGCCGGAATTTTCGATTTGCAGGCCGTTAAGTGCGTTTGGCCAGTCTTCGATTTCCCGAATGCGCAGATACTCGTTCGCGTATTCGACAATTTCAGAAAGCGTCGGCACGATCCGAATATAGGGCGGTCGCCGCAGGGAACGCCAACTCGAAAGGCGCTCAGAGAAACGCCCTACAATTCATCGTGCTTGACGAATTCGGCGGCCCTTGTGACGTTCAATGGCGATTCAATTTTGGTATGGAATACACTGACGCCCCGACGCAGCCCGAACCCATCAGCTGGGACACAATGCGCTGTCCTTTTTGCGGGACCACGCTGCCGCTAAACGCACAGGCCTGCACCAACTGCGATTGGACGCTGGAAGCGACCAAACCGGCGGAACCAAAAGCAAGCGATGCAATGGCGATATTGCTCAGCATGATTCCCGGACTCGGTCACATTTACAAAGGTCATCGCGTCGTCGGCTCGATCATTTTGTTGATCGTTACTCCGATCGCTTTCGTCTTCGGAGTTTTGGCCGCGATCGCTTCTGCTGGATTTGGAATTGGATTGCTCGTGTTTTATTGGATCGGCGTAATGATTCATGCCTGGGCGATTGAGGATCGCGTGACGCCGACACCGGACGAAGGCGAGCAATATTAAACAGGTTGAGTTGTTGAGAGGTTGAGGCGTCACTCGCCTAAAATCCAGGTCAGCTCCCCAGCGGTCGGATTTACCCGCGATGCCGGAAACTGCGGGTCGGCGCTGATGACACGGTCGATCAACTTTGCCTGCTTGCTCGCGTTCACCAGAAAACAAACATGTCGTGCGTGATTGATGAGCGGAAAGGTGAACGTCAGGCGCCACGCGTTCAGCTTCGCGACAAAATTCGCGACTACGCGCCGGGTCGCTTCATTCAACGCTGCGCTATCCGGAAATAGTGAAGCAGTGTGGCCGTCGTCGCCCAACCCGAGCAAAATCAAATCGTGCCGGTA
>DASTJU010000320.1:0-5491 GCA_035716295.1 Chthoniobacterales bacterium
GAAACACCCCGTGACTTCCTGATTGCAGGCGAACGCGGGCCGCGCCACGCTTGTCCAGGCTCGAAATGAATCCGGACAAGCTTTTCGATTATCTCGAAGGAAAATTATCGCCTAACGAGCGCGCGAAATTGGAGGAACGACTCATATCGGATCCGCTACTTCGGCGAGAGCTGGCAGTTGCTCGTCAAATTCACGCCGATGGGCGCGACTCGCGCGAGGTCCCTGGGTTTGCAGAGCCAATGCTCGAAGAGCGCGGTGCGGTGCTCGGCCGCCGGTTCGCGATCGCTTTTACCGTGCTCGTTTTTGCGAACGTGGTGTTTGGAATTTACGCGATTGCGTTCATGAAAACGAAAGAGCGCACGCGGCTAAACACAGAACAAAATCGGACCGAGCTCGCGGAAAGCCTGGCCCGCACGGCGGCGGTGGCGCTTCCCACCCCAAGCCTCGACGTTGAAGAAATCAAATTCACCGCGCCCGTTAAAGATCAAGACAAGCTCGCCAACAAGATCATCGCCGCGGCCAAGCAGGTGGGCGGCTCAGGAACCAAAGGCCTCGCCGATCAACAAGGCGTTTTGCTTTTCGCCGAAATTCCCACGGCACGGCTGAATGACTTTCGCGAGTCGATGAAGAAACTGGGCGCAACGCTTCCCGCAGCTCCGGTTGAGCCGAAAGCCGGAGATAAAATCATTCTCCAATTGCGGATCGTCAGCGCGCAATGATCGGGATCACATTCGCGCTTGCATCGGAAAGTTCCGCGTTGGTTCGCCGACTTCAGGGAGTGCGACGTCACGATAATCTGCTATCCGGAAGGATTGGCACCCGCGACGTGACCATTCTGCATACCGGCGTCGGAGCGAAAGCGTGCAACGCGCGGCTGGAAATGCTCCTGCACAAGACGCGACCGGGCTTGGTGATCAGCTCCGGTTTTGCCGGCGCTGTCAGCGAAGACTTGCACGTTGGCGATTTGATTTTGGCGCAGAATTTTTCCGACCCAGGACTGCTCGCCAACGCTGAGCGCATTTTGCGCGACCGACAGCCGCGGGTCGTGAAACTTTTTACAGCGACATCGATCATCGATTCGGTCGCCGATCGAAATGAAATCGCGCGAGCAGCTGACGCAGCGGCGGTGGACATGGAAACCGGAGCAATCGCTGACGTCTGCAAGATTCACGGAGTGCCACTTCTTTCCCTGCGGATTATCAGCGACACCGCCAGTCAGCCGTTCCCAGCTCCGCCGTCCGTTTTGTTCGACATCGAACGCCAGCAAACAAACTTCGTCCGACTGCTCGCGTATTTATTAAGAGATCCCGGTTCCGTCTGGCGGCTGTTTCGTTTTGGGCGGCAAATCGGGCGGGCTCGCGCAAGGCTGACGGACGCGATTCTCGCGCTGGTCCGCGAACAGTAATTATTAAGAGGATGGTTTCGCGGGTTCGATGTGCACCAGAACATCGGCGATGCGCGGATCGCTCTCTTGAATCGCGCGTTTGACCTCATGGGCGATGTGATGGCCTTCCCGAACGGAAATGCTGCCGTCGACTTCGACGTGAAGATCGACATAGAAACTTAAACCCATTTTGCGAATCAAACTCTTGTCGATTCGAACGACGCCCGGAACTGAGCTCGCCGCCTCGCGGACAAGATCGACAATTGCGCCACGTGGCGCGGTATCGAGAATATCGTAGAGCGCGGGCCGCAAGATTCGCACGCCGATACTCGCAATCACGAGACAAACGAAGATCGAGGCCCAATTATCGGCGCTCCGCCATTGCTCGCCGCCAATGAGCGCGATTGAGATTCCAACGAACGCCGCGATCGAACTAAGAACGTCGGCGCGATGACGCCAGGCATCTGCTTCCACCGCGATACTTTCGATCGAGCGACCGAAACGCAGCACGTAACGGAAGAGCGTTTCTTTGACGATGACAACCATCAGGAGAATCAGCAACGTGAATGAGGCCGGCGCGGAATGCGGCAAGAACATTGTCCGCGCGCTTTCCACTGCAAGCGCGATGGCCGCAAGCAAAACGCTGCACGCCACAAAAATTGCGGTCAGCGGTTCGGCTTTGCCATGACCATAAGGATGGGTCTCGTCCGGCGGTCGCGCGGCAAAGCGCAACCCGCCCCAGATAATGATTGAACCTGCGACATCGAGCACTGATTCCATTCCATCGGCAATGAGAGCGTAAGCATTCCCGAAAACGCCGCCCGCAAGTTTGATAATGGCGAACGCGATGTTTACCACCAAACCAATCAGCGCGATGCGCGCGCCAGTTTGCAGATTGGTCGCGGCAGGCTGAGGATGCGACGCCGAATTCATCTAATGAACAAAAGTATAAAGGCGATTGTTTACGAAAGGCACGGAAATCCGGCGGAGGTTTTGCAGATTCAAACAGAGCCCTGGCCGCAGTGTGCCGCAGATGAAGCGGTGGTCGAAATGCGCGCGGCGCCGATTAATCCGGCCGACATCAATGCGATCGAAGGAAAATATCCTGGTCGTCGCGAAGTGCCGGCCGTGCCGGGTTTCGAAGGCGCAGGCGTGGTTGTCGATATTGGTGCGAATGTGTCGACGATCGCTAAAGGCGCGCTGGTGATTCTGCCGCACAACATCGGAACCTGGCGCGAAGCGCTCGCGGTCAAAGCGAGTGAACTCGTCGCCGTGCCGCCGGAGATTGAGGCGGTCCACGCCGCGATGTTGAAAATCAATCCGATGACAGCCTGGCGCTTGCTCCATGATTATGTCGATCTTGCGCGCGGGGAGTGGTTGATTCAAAACGCGTCCAACTCGGCCGCGGGTCGCGCCGTGATTCAAATTGCGCACGAACTTGGACTCAAGACCGTGAACGTGGTGCGGCGCGCGGAACTGATTGATGAATTGCGGACAGAAGGCGGCGACGTTGTCTTGGTCGATAACGAAAAGCTGCGAGACGAAGTTAAGACTGCGACCAGCGGCGCGGCGATTCGGCTGGGGCTAAATTCGGTGGGCGGCGAGAGCGCGTTGCATCTGGCCAATTGTCTCGCATTTGGAGGAACGCTGGTTTCGTTTGGCGCGATGAGTTTACAGCCGCTTAAGATTCCGACTGGTCTGCTCATTTTCAAAGATCTGCGGTTCCGCGGAATTTGGATCAACAAGTGGTATGACGACGCGACCATGCAGAAGCGAATGGAGGCATTTAAATCGCTGTTCGAGATGGCGAAGCGCGGCCTTTTAAAGACCAAAGTCGAGAAGGCTTACGCGATTGACGATGCGAAAGCGGCCGTGGCGCACGCGTCGCAAAGTAAGCGCAGCGGAAAAATTATCTTCGAATTCAAAGCGTGACTGTAATTGTTGTCGGTGCAGGGATTAACGGAGTTACTTCCGCGATCGAATTAAAAAAGCGCGGACATAAAGTTGTCCTTCTCGATCCTGGTCCCCTGCCCCATCCACTCGCCGCTTCGACCGATATCAGTAAAGCAGTCCGCGCGGCTTACGGACCGGATGAGAATTACACCGCGCTTGCCGAGCGCAGCATCGAACTTTGGCGAAAATGGAACACCGAGTTCGGCATCCAGCTCTATCACGAAACGGGCGTTTTGTTTGTTTGCCAGAATCCGATGCAGCCGGGCGACTTTGAATACGAGAGCTGCCGGGTCTTGGAGAAACACGGACACCGGTTCGAAAGATTCGATTCGTTTACGTTCCACCAGCGTTTCCCGGCATTCGCTCCGGACCGATTCCAGGACGGCTTCTTTGACCCTGACGCCGGTTATGTCGAAAGCGGCCGCGTTGTCGCGACGCTACTCGAATACGCCAAGTCGCGGGGCATCGAATTGCGGGAACGCGCGAAGTTCACGTCACTGAATGAAAGCGATAATCGGGTCGAAGGCGTTGTCCTGGAAGATCGACATCGGATCAGCGGAGACGCAGTCGTAATCGCGGCCGGCGCGTGGACGCCGTACCTGCTTCCGTTCACGCAAACATTTCTGCGCTCGACCGCGCATCCCGTTTTCCATTTGAGGCCGAAGCAGCCGAATTTTTTCCTGCCGGAACGTTTTCCATTCTTTGGCGCGGACATTTCAACAAGTGGCTATTACGGTTTCCCGCTGAACCAGGGCGTTGTAAAAATTGCGAATCACGGGCCCGGCCGGAAGATGTCTCCCGATTCTCCGGGACGTGAGGTCACACGGCAAGACGAGACCGATCTGCGCAAATTTCTAAGATCGACAATCCCCGCGCTAGTGGACGCGCCGATCGTTTCCACGCGCGTCTGCATGTATTGCGACACGAACGACGGAGATTTGTGGATCGCACGGGACCCGGACCGTCTGAATTTGACGATTGCGACCGGAGATTGCGGACACGGATTTAAGTTCGCGCCGGTTTTGGGCGAACTGATTGCGGACGCGGTCGAAGGAAAAGCGAATCCGCTTTTGCAAAAATTCCGGTGGCGGCCGGAAATAAAATTCGGTGAGACGAAAGAGGCAGCGCGATTCGTGCCGAATTAATTTTGCGGCGCCGGCTGGGCCGGCTCTTTATTTGATTGTCGCTTGAGCAAAGTGATCTGTTTGATTCGCGCGGAGTCGGACGGACTCCAGGTGGCGATGTCGGGATCGTCTTTGAAGGCGTTGTGGACGATGCGGCGCTCGTAGGAATTCATCGGCTCGAGCTGGAGCGATCGGCCGGTGGCGCGCACCCGCTCGGCCAGACCGCGCACCCGCTGCACGATCCGGTCTTCACGCATCGAGCGATACAATTCGCAATCGACGACCACTTTCGCCGCGTCCTTGTCTTTCGTCTGCAGCAGCCGATTGAGCAAAAACTGGAGCGCTTCGAGCGTTTCGCCTTCGCGTCCAATCAAACGATCGCTCTCCTCGGTGTAAATTTGCAGGACCGGGTTGCCCGCTTCGTTCTGCGATTCCTCGATCTCCGCGACAAAGCCGAGATAGCCAAGAATAGTGTCGAGCAATTCTTTCGGCGTCATCATTTCCGTTTCCCGGCGGGCGCACGCTTTTCGAGCGTCGGCAGCGGTTGTCGTTTATTGTAATAAAATTGCACGATGCTGAAAAGGTTTTGGGTGGTGTAATACAATGCCAAAGCCGCGGCAAAATTGTAGCAGATAAACAAGAAGATCAGGGGCGTGAACATCATCACCCGCCGTTGCGTCGCGTCGCCGGTCTTGGGCGTCATCGCCATCAGCCAGACTTGGGTCACGGCCATGCAAAGCGGGATGATGTTGACCGGCCAGCCCAGCACGGGCAAATGCCCGACGGTGTCAGGCTGGGATAAATCGTGCACCCACAAAAACTGCGCGTTTCGCAATTCCACCGCCTGCCCCAGCATTTTGAATAACCCGAAGAAAATCGGGATTTGAATCATCATCGGCAGACAGCCGCCGACCGGATTGATCCCGTAATCTTTATAAAGCTTCATCACTTCCTGGTTCATCCGCGTCGGATCGTCTTTATATTTGTCGCGCAGCTCCTGAATTTTTGGATTGAGGAGCGACATTCTCCG
>DASTJU010000321.1:0-2142 GCA_035716295.1 Chthoniobacterales bacterium
ATCTTCCTTTGCCAGGCGCTTGCGTCAATGCCGCTCCAGAAAGCGATGCACTTCTTCGGCCAGTTTTGGCCCGATCCCTTCGGTAGCAGCGAGTTGCTCAACGCTCGCTTTGCGCAAACGATTGACCGCACCAAATTTTCGCAGAAGCAAGTTCTTCCGGTTCTGACTCACACCCGGACAATCGTCGAGAATGCTTTCGTCGATCCGCTTCTTGAGCAGAAGCTGGTGGTAAGCATTCGCGAAGCGATGCGCTTCGTCGCGGATTCGTTGAAGCAGATGTAGCGCGCCCGCCGCGGCGGGCAGTTGCAACGGCATCGCGCAACCGGGCCGGTAAATCTCCTCATGTTCTTTCGCCAGACCGATGATCGGCAAATCGTGCAGGCCCAACCGCTGCAATTCGCGACACGCGGATGAAAGTTGTCCTTTGCCACCATCGACGATGATCAAGTCCGGTAACCGCACGGCCACAAACTCGCGCTCGTTCTTATCGGATACGCGCTCTAGTGCGTCGGCCGGATTCTCCTGTGAAAACTCCGCGACGTCCGGATTTTTTTCGCGCGCTTCGAGAAGCACTCGCGAATAACGCCGCCTAACGACTTCGGCCATGCTCGCGAAATCGTCCTGACCTTCAACCGTCCGAACGCGATATCGCCGGTAACAATTTTTGTCGGCCACGCCGTCGCGAAAGCAGACCATCGAGGCGACCACGTGCGTCGTGGAAATATTTGAGATGTCGAAACACTCCATCACGCGCGGCAATCGCGGAAGTTGTAGCGCGTCGCCCAACGCCTGAACGTCGGCCAATGGATCGATCGCGCTCGGAAGTGTTCCCCGGGTGAAACGCCGCGTTTGCCTGGTCGTTTGCCGCACGTCGTCGATCATGTTCCGCAGCTCGGCCGCTTTCTCGAAATCCATCTTCTCGGCGGATTTGCGCATTTGCTCGTCCAAAGCGTCGATCATCTCGCGCGAATGACCGTCCAGAAAGTCGCAGGCCTGAGCGACACGTTCGCGATATTGCTCGGCAGTGATTTCGCTCAGCCGCATCGGCACTTGGTAGGTGGCCGATTTCAACTCGCGTTCCGTCGGCGCACCACGGCCAAACGTCAGCACGCCAAATTTCTTCCGCATCAAATTTAACGTTTGCCGTAACGCGCCCGCGCCCGCGTAAGGTCCGAAATAACGGGCGGTGTCATTTTTCTTGAGACGTGTCAGCCGGAAACGCGGCCACTCTTCCGAAAGGTCGACCTTGACCAGCAAAAACCGTTTGTCGTCGCGAAACGAGATGTTGTAACGCGGCCGGTATTCTTTGATCAGCTTGCCCTCGAGCAAAACCGATTCGGCTTCGCTGCGAACGATATGTGTTTCGAAATCCCAGGTCGCCTCCAGCAGCGCGCGGGTTTTCAGATCGGCCTGGGCCAGCTTCGACGGCAAAAAATACGAGCTCACCCGCTTCCGCAGGTCGCGCGCCTTGCCGACGTAAATGACGCGATTGAACCGGTCGCGCATGAGGTAGACGCCGGGCTTGTGCGGCACTTCGTGCACCTTCTTTTGCAGATCCGGTTTTTCTTTGGTTGAGATTGCCATCGAATCGGCCGGCAATGTACGCGCCGCAGTTAAGATCGACAATTAGCCGCAGGGAAAATTTACGCGGGTCGACGCCGCGGTAGCGCGGACTGGACCATCATGAGTTCGCTCACGTTTTCCGGTGTGAGTAAACCGACCAAGCGTTTCATGCTGTCGAGCACCGGCACCGCCGGACAATTGCATTCCTGCATGATCCGAAACGCTTCTTCGAATCGCGTCCCTGTCGTCACCGTCGGAATATCACGGCGCATGACATCGCCGACCCGAATCGCCGGATCATTCTTGCGCAACGCCGCGATCAAATCGTGGCGAGTTAGGATTCCCGCGACGTTGCCGGCTTCATCGAGCACCGGAAAATCGTGTTGCGACGTAGCGAGCAACGCGTCGACCGCTTCCTCCAACGTCGCGCTCTCCGGAAGCGAACGAAATTCCCGCACCATTGCGCTGGAAACGGGAAACCGCCGCGAAACATCGCGCATTTGCGCCAGCGCCGCTTCTTGTGACGCGCCGATGTAAACGAAGAGCGCGATGAAGATAAGCATATAATTGCCGCCCATT
>DASTJU010000322.1:0-11147 GCA_035716295.1 Chthoniobacterales bacterium
CGTAATCAGCTGCGAAAAAATCAAGCCGCCGACAATAACCAGTCCAAGCGGCCGCCGTGAAGCAGCGTCTTGACCAAAACCGAGAGCGAGGGGAATCGCACCCATTAACGCGGAGAGGGTAGTCATCATGATCGGGCGAAATCGTTCGACACTCGCTTCATGAATTGCTGAACGCAGGTCCCACCCTTCATCGATTCGTTGCAAAGCGAAATCGACAACCATGATCCCGTTCTTTTTGACGATGCCGAGCAACAGAAAGAGTCCGATCACACTGTAGAGCGACAAGGTCGACCCAAAGAGCCAAAGTGTGAAAAGTCCGCCGACCACCGCCGGCACGATCGCCGGAAACAAAACCGTGATGGGATGGACGTAGCTTTCGTAAAGAATTCCCAGAATCACATACATCACGAAGATCGCGGCGACCAAAAGCAACGGCAGCGCTCGGAAAAGCTGGCGAAAGACGAGCGCTTCCCCTTGAAAAGTGGATTGCACACTGGGCAACTGCTGATGCACCTGTGCGAACGAATCTTCAATGAACTTCGTCGCATCGCCGATCGCCTCGCCCGGCAATAAATTAAAATTGATCGTGACGCTGGTGAATTGATCGAAATGGTTCACTGCTTGCGGCCCGACGATCTGCGTTGTCGATGTTACCGCGCGCAACGGCACCAGATCGGATGCAGTTCCCGTCGCGTTGATGATTGCGCCGCCGCTCGTTCCGCCGGTCTGACCAATTGTATTTCCCGTATTGCTGCGCACGTACAGATTATTTAGATCCCCCGGCGTAGCGCGCTCGTTATCTTTTACTTCGAGGATGACCTGATATTGATCGTCCGGCTGCTTGATTAAATAGACGTAGTTTTGTGAGTAAGCGTTTTTTAATATACTTTGAATCGCGGAGGTGGAAACGCCGTAGGTCGCCGCGCGCTCGCGGTCGATGTTGACGGTGAGGTTCGGCGTGCTGTTGTAGTAATCGGAACGCACCGATGCGAATCCCTTAAACGTGCGCAGCTTCGTCATCACCTGATCGGCCGCCTTGTAAACATCCTCCGGAACGATCCCACTTAGAGTGTAGGCGTACTGGCCTTGGGTCTGATTGGTCGCGCCGACATTGATTTGCAAAACCGGACTCGGCGAGATCACCGCGGTCAGTCCGGGGATGGTGCTGATCGATTTTTGCAGTCGCAGCAGACACTGCTCGATCGGATCGCGCTCCTCGCGCGGTTTGAAAACGCAAAAGACAATTCCCTGCGACAACGCGCTACGCGATCCGGTTCCCGTGTTCGTGAAAAATTGCGCAACGCTCGGCTCCTCCTGGACTTTCTCGTTTACCTGTTTTTGAAACGCGCGCATCTGCGCGGGCGAGGTACCCTCCTGGGCAATGAAAACACCGCGAGCAAAACCGCTGTCTCCGACCGGTAGCAGGGTAAAAGGCAAGTGGGTGAAGAAAAAGACAAGGCCGATAACACAGCCGAGCAAAATCGGAATGGTAAGCCACGCCCGGTCCAAGAATTTGTCCAAGGCCCGGCTGTATGCCGCTATCACGCGCTGGATGAAATCGCCGGTCCATTTTTCCATTCGCGCCTTTTTGTGACCGGCTCTGCGCTCACCCAGAATGCGCGCGCACATCAATGGCGTCAGGGTCAGCGAAATAAGACCGGAGGCGAGAATCGCCACAATGATGGTGATTGAAAACTCCTGGAAAATTCGTCCGAGCAATCCCGGCAAAAGCACCAGCGGAATAAATACCGCGGCCAGCGAAAGCGTCATCGACAGAATGGTAAACGAAATTTCGCCGGCGGTGTTGTAAGTCGCTTTCAGAATCGATTCGCCGTGCTCGGCGCGGCGGATCACGTTTTCCAAAAAGACGATCGCATCATCGACCAAAAATCCGATGGCCAACGTTAGCGCCATCAAAGTGAGGTTATTGATCGAGAACCCAAGCATGTATATCACCGCGAAAGTGAGCAGCAACGACAGCGGCAGGGCGACAGCCGGAATCAGCGTGTCCGTCGCGCGTCCGAGAAATACGTAAATCACCATGACGACGAGGACGAACGCGATGACAAGTGTCAGGCGGACGTCATGGACGGAATTAACAATGGTTTGCGAACGATCGAACACCGGGAGGAAGGAAATCGATCCCGGCAGACTCGCGCGCAGCTCGGGAAAAAGAGCTTTCACTGAATTCGCAACTTCAACAGCATTCGCGCCCGCCTGCCGCGAAACCGCGAGGACGACGATGGATCCGGGCGACTTGAATCCGCGCACCCAGAAGAAGCGGGAAGTGCGCTCGTCCTGCACACCTTGTTTTACTTCGGCAATGTCGCGCAAATAGACCGGTGAACGATCCTTGTTCCGAGCGACGATCAGATTGCGATAACCTTCCGCCTGGTCGATCTGCCCGTTCGGCTGAAGAACAAACGTGCGATGCGGGCCATCGAATTGGCCTGCGCCGGAGTAAACCGTTCCCGCTTTGATCGCGTTTGCCAGATCGTCCATGGTTAATCCGCGCGAAGCCAGCGCCGCCGGATCGGCTTTGATTCGGATCGCTCCTTGAACGCCGTAGATGCTAACCTGCGAAACGCCCGGCAAGATCGACATCCGCTGGGCCACGACGGTGGATGCGTACTTATATAGATCGCCGTCGGTCAGCGTGTCCGACATGAATCCGACCAGATAAACTGCCTGATCGTTCGGGTTCGTTTTGCTGAACGTCGGCGGGCTCGGCAAATCGACCGGCAATTTGCCGGTCGCGCGCTGGATTGCCGCCTGCACGTCGGTCGCCGCATCGGTGATGCTCTTGCTCAGAACAAATTGAAGAGTCAGCGAGGTATTGCCCTGAGTGCTCGAGCTGGTGATGATGTCGAGCCCAGGGATTTGGAGAAATTGTTTTTCAAGCGGCGTAGCGATGTTGTTGGCCATCGTCACCGGATCCGCGCCCGGATACGCGCACGAGACTTGGATGATCGGATAATCGACCGCGGGCAGATCATTGACGGCCAGTTTATTGTAAGTCGCGATTCCCGCGACGATGACTGACAACGTCAACAGGACCGTCATCACCGGCCGGCGAATGAATGGACCGGAAAGTCCGGTCCCTTTTACCGGAACTAATTTAGCTTCTTTCGATGTCGATCTTATCCCGCGGTCGCGGGATCGATCTTGCGCTTCGTGTTCGCCGTCCGGCGCACCATCGTGTTGATCTGAGCGCTCCATACAGAATCAGAATTACAACGAGCTCTTTGCTGCGGCGCTTTGGCCAGCCGGAGGATTTGCAATGCCGTACGGCTTAGGATCGACTTTGGATCCTGGAGCAAGCGCGAGTTGGCCAGTCACGACGACTGTTTCGTCGGGCTGAACACCACTCTCCACGACCGTGAGATCGCCATCTTGCCGCTGACCGGGTTTTACCGGACGAAGATCGACCGTGTTGTCCGGCTTCAACACAAATATGAACGGCCCACTTTGGCTAATCTGCACCGCCTGCGATGGAACCAGCCGCGCGTCTTTAATCGTGTCGAGAATGAAACGAACACGCACAAATTCCGACGGCCAAAGCGCATGGTCCGGATTTGGCGTCACCCCGCGCGCTTTCACGGTCCCCGCGCCGGGCTGAACGGCGGTGTCGATAAAATACAAATCGCCCAGACGCGGCGGAATTTTATCGTCCGGCGAATACGTTTGCACTTTTACGTTCGGGCCGCCGAGATATTTCCTCACTAATGCCAAATCGGTTTCGGCAACAGTGAAGTCGGTGTAAATCGGATCGAGTCCCTGAATTGTAAGCAACACTGCGCCGCTGCCGGTGTTGCCCGAGACTATGTTGCCTACATCGACAAGTCGCATCCCAGCCCGACCGTTGATCGGCGATTTTATGTAGCAAAAATCGATATTCACCTGAGCCGCCGCCGCTGCCGCTTCGGACTTGTGCGCGTTGGCCTGAGCCATGTCGAGATCTTGAGGTGAGATAACATTGCGGGCGCGCAGTTCCTGCTGCCGCTTCATCGTGATCTGATCCAACGTTGCTTGCGCTTGCGCCTGCTCGAGAGCGGCTTGATACGTTCGCGGATCAATCGTGAAAAGCAGATCCCCTTTCTTTACATCGGCCCCATCTTGAAAATGGCGCGCAATAATTTGTCCGCTGACTTGCGCCTGGACCTGGACCGTTTCGTAGGCGGCGCAAGAGCCGATTTCGTCGAGATAAATCGGCACATCTTTGGTAATCACTTTCGTCACCAGCACCGGTCGAATCGGCGGCTGCGTCGTTTTCCGCCTCTCCACTCCGCGCTGCAACGTGCGCGCGACCGCGAAAGCCGCCAGAATAACGAAAAGGAAAATGCCCCAACGCGGAATTCGCTGCTTTCTGTCACCGGTCGTCTTCACTCTCCTCGTTTCCTGAACTTCGGTAACCGCTCCATTTCCTGATTCTAATCGAGTACCCATCTTAGTTTTAGCCGTTCTTTCCAGTTCGAACGCGCGACCCGGCATGTTTTCCGTTTGCCGTCCCATTCCCCTTCTCCGCTTTCTGTCGGATCCGATTCAACACCCGGATACAAGCGCGCAGTTCGGACGCTGAAATATCATCCAATAATTCATGGCGAAGCTTGAACGCTGCTGCACTTATCTGCGCGATAACCCGCTGTGCGCGCGGAGCCAAATGCACCGTTTTGCAACGCCGATCGTGTGGCGAATTTTTTCGCGCGACCCAACGGTCACCTTCCAGTCGATGTAACAGCGTTACCAAAGTCGGTTCTTCAATGCCGAGGTGTGATGCGATTTCCGACTGGGTCAACGGCCCGGGGGCGATTGACAAATGCATAAGGGTTCGCCATTTGGCCTGGCTCAAACCCATTGGCTTGAGTCGCTCGTCTAATTTGAGCCGCCAGGCCCGGGCGGTGCCGTGCAAGAGCGGTCCGAATACATCGACGTCCTTGTTCAAAGCAAATTAGTTAGCATGCTAACTAATTCGAACCTAGAGCAGTGTCAATGCCACCGCCTTATTCGATCTTGAGCAACAAGATCGATTCTTTCCGGTAGTCGGTCGAACGCATGATGCGATGCGGCCGGCGTGGTTCCCAACGATTGCTTTCCAGGACCTCCTGTTCCCGTTCAGGGCGCACCAGCAAATAGCGCGCGCCCGTCGGGACTTCATCTATCTCGTCTGCGTAAACGAGTTTCGAGCGCATGTAAAAAAAGATCGGCTGATAATTTGGATCGAGCGCGTAAACCGTCTCCGACTGTGGGATCGCCGCTTCAATCTGGGCGGCGAGTCGCTTGATTCGTTGCCGCCGGTCCATCTTCGGAACGATCGCGATCGCGTAAGTCCACATCGCAAGGCAGGCCAAAACGACGATGGCGATAATCGCATTGCGCCGCGCCCGAAAAGAAAACGATTTGCCACCAATCCATCGCGGCCAGCGCAAATTATCCTCGCAGAAAGTCATGGCCAGCAACCAGCACGCGGGCACCAAGGCGGGCATCGCGTAGCGCGGAATCGAACCCGGGACAAGATCGACAACAACAAACGGAACGAGCGCTCCCCAAGTCAACGCTTTTGCAAGTTGTCGATCTTTCTCGGCCGCGAAATTCTCGGAGCGCGCCAACGGCAGAAAAATTACCCAAGGCAGAAGATAAAGGACGCCATGTGGCATGTTGAAGATCCAGCGGCCAAATTGGAAATCAGTGCCGCGGAGCCGGCCGGTGAATTGTTGCGACCACTTCGTTGTCGCGGTTGCGTGTCCGGCGGCTTGCACGAACGGGATGGCCCAGGCCGCGAAAATTCCAAGCATGACAATAATGCCGACAAAATGGGCAGGATGAAACAGCGCTCGCCAGCTTCGCTCTTTCCAAAGGACCGCGATCACGACGCCGTAGAAAAATAAAAGGTGAACTGGACCCTTCGCCAGCCAGCCCAGTCCAAGAAAAATGAACGGCACCGTCCAAATCAGCCACGCCGATTTTTTTTGTTCCCAAAAACTCAACCAGAAAATGATCGCGAGTGCGCAGAGCGAAACGTAAAGCGCTTCGATTTCGATCAACTTCCCTTTCTCGATGATCCCCGCGTTCATCAGCCAGATCAGCGCGGCGATTGTCGATCCACGCGGACCCAGACTCGCGCGCGCGACAGTCACAAACGCGATCGCAACCAAGAGAACGGAAATCACCGACGGCATCCGCGCGGTCCATTCGTTCTGTTGCCCGAAAATTTTGAATGAAGCGGCAACCAACCAATTGATCAGCGGCGGTTTTCGAAAATACGTTTCACCGCCAACTTGCGGCACAAGCCAGTTCCCGGTCTCCAGCATAGTAATTCCGGGTAGAATTCGGCGGCCTTCTTCGCCTTTGATCGCGAGCGAGCCGAGCGCCGGAAGATAGAGCGCAGCCCAAACTAGAACGACAATCAACAAATTGGCGGCGCGCGAGGTCATTGAGGTGAGATGTTGGACGTTCCGCGTGCGTCGTTCAACCCCACAGCTTGACGCTCTCTCTCACGAAGGGTAAGTTCAGCGTCTAGTCCGCGCTGGGAGGAGTGGGAAATGATGTCCCACTCTTTTTAGTCTGCGGACTGGATGTTTTATGAACGCTGAATTCATTGCCATGCTGGATTACCTCGAGCGGGAGCGCGGAATCAAACGCGAAATCCTGCTCGAAGCGGTTTCCACGGCGCTGCTTTCCGCATCAAAGAAAAGCGTCGGTGCTGCGCGCGAACTGAGGATCGACATCGACCCGCGGACGGGCGACATCCGTGCGCTGGCTAATCTTGTCGTCGTAGATGACGTAACAAATCCGCAGGACGAGATCGCACTCGTCAAAGCGCGCCGGATCAAACCGGACGCGAAAGTCGGCGACATCGTCGAAATGGAAGTGACGCCGCGAAATTTCGGACGTATCGCCGCGCAAACCGCCAAACAGGCGATGATGCAGCGCATTCGGCAGGTCGAGAAGGAAATGATTTACGAGGAATTCAAGGACCGCGCCGGTGAAATTGTTAGCGGCACCGTGCGGCGCTTCGACCGCTCGGACGTGATTCTCGATCTTGGAAAATTTGAAGCGATCATGCCGCAGCGCGAGCGCGTGGTAGTGGAAGATTACAACGTCGGCGACCGCCTCCGTGCTTATGTCGTCGCGGTCGAAAATGGATTGCGTGGTCCGGAGATCATTGTCTCGCGCAGTCATCCGAATTTTGTTCGCCGCCTTTTCGAATTGGAGGTAAGCGAAATTGCCGATGGCACCGTTGAAATTCGCGGCATCGCGCGGGAAGCCGGTTACCGGACCAAAATCGCGGTCTGGAGCGCGAACGACAAAGTGGATCCAGTCGGCGCGTGCGTCGGCATGCGCGGGTCGCGTGTGAAAAACATTGTCCGTGAACTGAACAATGAAAAGGTCGACATCATCCGTTGGAGTTCCGACCCGAAGGACTTCGTTCTCGAAGCTCTCAAACCGGCGAAGGTGAAGAATATCGTCTTCGATCCGGAAAAGAAGAGCGCGCAGATTTCGGTGGACGAAGATCAGCTTTCGCTCGCGATCGGGAAAAAAGGACAGAACGCGCGCCTGACTTCACGGCTTACCGGTTGGGACATCAATATCGACAAGGACACGTCGGCCACGACCGCGGTCGAGCAAAAAGTTGCGCAAGCGGCGCAGACCCTGGCCAAGGAATTACCGATCACTCAAGAACAAGCAGTGATGCTGGTGAAATCCGGCTTCACGAATCTGGAAGGCTTGCATGCCGCCGATGTTCAAGATTTGGTGGACATCCTTGGCGTGGACGAAGCAAAGGCGCGTGAAATTCACGACGCCGTTCACAAACAAGATGTAACGCAAGAAGCGGGCTCAGCTCAAGAGGCTTGAGCCATGAACGAATTTGTAAAATGGCAACAAAGACAAAACCAAAAACGGCGACAAAGAAATCTGTCGCCCACAAACCCGTTGCCAAGCATAAGCCTGCCCCGGCCAAGGATAAGGGTAAAAAGAAAGTAGAAGCGCATCCAAAGCCGGCGCACGCTCCGGCCCCGGCGAAAGCGCCGGTTCATCGCGCGGCTGAAGAAAAGCCTCACCCAAAACCAAGCACCGGTCACCGGCCGGCGGTCGAGAGCGTCTCGCTAATCGACAAGAAACATCCGCAGAAAAAAACTGCTGACGGCGAGATCAAAAAGAAAAGCACGGTTCTTCCGCCGATTTCACGACTTCGCGCCTCGCTGGAAACACCGACTGCGCCACCGAAAAAACCGGAACCGACGCAACCGGCACCAACGACTGACGGAGCAGCAGCAGTTGAAGCGGCTGCAACAGACGCCGAGGCGCCGGCGCAAAACGTCATTCATATCAAGCCGCCGATCATTGTGAAACAGCTGGCGACCGAGCTTGGTTTAAAACCGCACCAGCTCATTGCTGAGCTGATGAACTTCAACATTTTCGCGAACGTCAATCAGACGATCGAGCCCGATATCGCGTCCAAGATTGCCGAGAGTCACGGATTCGTTCTCGAAAAAGAGCGCCGCGAAAAAGGCGGGGGCGTGCACAAGGTTGAGCAAGTCGTGGTCGCGCCGCCGCCGCCGGTCATTGAAAAGGCGGAGGAACTTAAGCCCCGCGCGCCAATCATCACTTTCATGGGTCACGTCGATCACGGCAAAACGTCGCTGATGGACGCGATCCGAAAAACGCGCGTAGCAGCGGGAGAAGCCGGCGGAATTACTCAGCATGTCGGCGCCTACACCGTCGATCACAAAGGACACAAGATCACGTTCATCGACACGCCTGGTCACGCGGCTTTCACCGCGATGCGTGCGCGCGGCGCGAACGTCACCGACATTGTCGTGCTCGTTATCGCCGCAGATGACGGCATCATGCCGCAAACAATCGAAGCGATTAGTCACGCCAAGGCCGCCCCGCACGTCGAGATCATGGTGGCGCTTAACAAAGTCGATTTGCCATCGGCGAACATCGACAAGGTGAAGAAGCAGCTCCAGGAACGCGATCTAGCTCCGGAAGATTGGGGTGGCAAAACTATCGTCTGCGAAGTTTCCGCCACTCGCGGCACCGGCATCGATCACCTCCTCGAGATGATGTTGTTGCAGGCGGAGGTGATGGATTTGAAAGCATCCCCCACTGCGCGACCGCGCGGCACCGTTATTGAAGCGCAAGTGGAACCAGGACGCGGACCAACTGCCAGCGTGATTGTGCAGATGGGCACGCTCAAAGTCGGCGAGCCCTTCATCTGCGGAGATTACTCAGGCAAAGTGAAATCGTTGATCGACGACGGCGGTAAACCTTTGAAAGAAGCCGGTCCTTCGACGCCGGTGAAAGTTCTCGGATTTACCGGACTCCCAAACGCGGGCGACGAGTTTTTGGTAATGGAATCAGAGCGCGGCACAAAAACCTTGAGCGACGAACGTTTGGTGGCGAAACGCGCGGAAAAATTGACCGTGCCACAACGTGCGACGCTTGAAACGCTGCTCGAATCAGCCACCGGCACAAAAATTCTTCGTCTCGTTTTAAAATGCGATACCCAAGGCTCGGTTGAAGCATTGACCACCGCGCTACAACAAATCGAAAGCAAAAAAGTCGATCTTCAAATGGTTCACGCCGGTGTCGGGCCGATTTCAGAGTCGGACATCTTGCTGGCAAGCGCTTCGAGCGCCGTTGTCGTCGGCTTCAATACCAAAGTTGAAAACATCGCTGTGTCGGCCGCGAAACGCGAAGGCGTCCAAATCAAGCTCTACAGCATCATTTACGAATTACTCGATCAGATGAAAGACGCGATGGCCGGATTACTCGATCCGGAATTCCGCGAAACTGTCCTCGGTCACGCCGAAGTGAAACAGGTCTTCGAGTTAAGCAGAGGCATCGTGGCAGGTTGTTTAGTCACCGACGGCCGAATCGCTCGCACTGGTCGCGCGCGCGTCATTCGAAAACGCCAGCCGGTCTACGACGGCGGACTATCTACCCTCCGCCGTTTCCAGGACGACGTGAAAGAAGTCCGTTCCGGGTTGGAGTGCGGCATCAAGCTCGGCGACTTCAATGAATACCAGGTGGGCGATATCATCGAGTGCTATCAACTCGAGGCTATGGCCCAAAAACTTTGAGGGAGATGAAAGGGTCACATGAAACATCGCATGCTGCGGGTCAACGAAGTCGTAAAACGGGAGCTGAGTGGGATCGTTGCGCGCGAAATTAGTTTCGACGGCGCGCTTATCACCATCAATTACGTTGACGTCAACCCCGATCTGAAGAGCGCCCATGTTTTTGTCAGCGTCCTTGGATCGGAAAAAGCTGAGAACGTAATGACGAGACTCGAAGAGCATCGCGTTGCCTTTCAATCCGAGCTCGCGCGCCGCGTGACCATGAAATACACGCCCCATTTGCTTTTTCATTTCGATGAGTCAATCACACGCGGTTCGCGGGTGGTCGAGATTCTGCAGCAAATCGACGCCGACAGCGAAAAACCCGAGTGAGCGCAGCCAAGTTCGAGCAAATCGGCCGGGCGTTGCGCGAACATCAGAAGTTTGCGGTTCTTGGTCATGTCCGCCCGGATGGCGACGCGCTGGGGAGCCAGCTTGGGCTTGGCCTTTCCCTGAAACAACTCGGCAAAGACGTTCGCATCTGGAACGAAGAAGGCATGCTCGACAAGTACAGCTTTCTTCCGAGCGCGAATCTTCTCACCAAGCCACCCGCCGAACCGGAAGATGTCGATGTTGCCATCGCGCTCGACACCGCAATTCAAAATCGACTCGGAACTGCGCTTCCCGCAGTCCGCTCAGCAAAACTTTGGATCAACATTGACCATCACCCGAGCAATCCAGGTTACGGCGACCTTGTTTGCATCGATCCGAAGTC
Organism: Chthoniobacterales bacterium; assembly: GCA_035716295.1. Lineage (GTDB taxonomy): Bacteria > Verrucomicrobiota > Verrucomicrobiia > Chthoniobacterales > UBA10450 > AV40. Next base: position 10,840 of record DASTJU010000322.1, read on the forward strand.
CCCAGCGACCGGGCAGATTCTTTTCGAGCTGATCAAGAGCGAAAAACTACCGATTGATTCTGCGATCGCGGAAAACCTCTATGTCGCGATCTCCACCGATACGGGCTCATTTCAATATCCAAACACAACCGCGCGCACTTTTGAGATCGCAGCCGAGCTCATCCATGCCGGTGTCGATGTTGGCCGCGTCAGCCAATTAACATACGAAAACTATCCGCGGCGCCGCGTCGAACTATTGCGCGACCTTCTCGGCACGATGCGATTCGAAGCGAACAATCGAGTCGCCAGTTTTAGTTTGAGCCTGGCAA
>DASTJU010000323.1:0-3656 GCA_035716295.1 Chthoniobacterales bacterium
CTGCAATCAGGAAGTCAGGGGGCGTCATCCCGAAGCGCGTCCTAAACTGGCCCGATTTGCGCTTTGCCCTCGGTCGGTAGAGGTAACCCGTCGTGGGTAAATATGGTCAGGCGAGTTTCCAGCATGGAAATTGGCGTCGCCGCGCATTGATCGCGCTGGGGATTTTGGGCGGACTCTTTCTCATTTTTCATCGGCCGCTGTTGTTAGGCTTGGGACATCGCATCGCTCTGCATTATGCGGCGAAGGAAAATCTGAAACTTGAATTTCGGCTCGAGGGCAGCGTTTTCACAAACCTCATCGTCAAGGACCTGCACGCGGCTTCTACCGGACCGAGCGATGTCGAATCAATCGATGTCGATCTTGCCCGCCTCGACTACGGGCTGTTCACCTTGCTCCGGCACGGGATTTCGACTGCGATCAAAAACGCGGATGTTCATTCCGCGCGCGTTGTCATGAATCCGGAGAAGGCATCGTTGCGACCCCGCCCGCCGAATCCGAAAAAGAAAATCGACTTGCCCGACATTTTTCCGGAGCGGCTGCGCGTCGCCGACGCAACGATTATCGTCCGCAATCGTCCGCACGACTTTGTTGCCGAACATGTCGCGGTCGATCTGGATCCGAGTCGTTCCGGCGAAATCAAAGTCGAAAAGCTGCAGCTCGTCGGCGGCCAGACCTGGCTGAAATTGTCTGCTCCCGCGACCTACGCCAATCGCCACCTGATCGTGCGCGACATCATTCTCGGGGACGAGGAGCGATTTCGTTCGGTCAATATCGACGGGTCGCAAATCGCGGCGCGAAAATTGGCGATTAATTTCGATTACACTGTCGCTAACGGAAATATTTCCGGCTCGGTCATGTTGCACGAGGTGCAAACGTCGCTCGACACCAATGTTCGCATTCGCGCCGTGAAGGTTCCGGTTGATGCGATCAACAAGTTCGCGGCCTTGCCCGAAGGCTGGATGCGCGGCCAGATGGAAAAAGTTGATGTCGATCTTAGCGGCCTGCTCAGTTCGCCGGCGACTTGGAACGGTAGTGTCGCCATTGAACTCACTGATTTTCACCAGGAACAAACGGCGTTCGATCGCGGAATATTTCAAGTCACGGCGAAAAACGGTGTCGCGACTTTGCAATCCGCTGAGATCACCCGGGACCAAAATCAATTCCATCTTCGCGGATCGGCCGAACTACCGCGCGACATTCGAGATTTTGGTCGCGCGCCGACAACTCTGGAGCTGGCCGCGACCCTGCCAGATTTGCAGCAGGTGACGGCAGGGATGCGCCAAAAAATTAGCGGCGTGGCGGACATCAACGGCAAGCTCAACATCAAGGACTCGATTGTGAATGGAGAGTTCGCCGTCACGGCGCCGACATTGGGATTTCAGGATGGCCATTGCGAGAATTTCAGTGCCGCGATCAAACTCTCGAAGAAAATGCCGCCGTCCGGCTCCGACAAACCCTGGTTTAGCGATCTGGTCTCCCAAGCCACCATCGCCCTTTCAAACATGCGGTTTCGTGATTACGTCGCGGACTCGCTTGAAGGATCGCTCCACGCGAAAAATGACGTCGTCACCTTCGATCGCCTGGTCGTTAAGCGAAAACAAAACGAATTTGTTGTGAGCGGCGACTATCTTTTACCCAAAGACCTGCCCGACGTTGCGGATCAACCGGCGAAGATCGACATCTCGTTCAACGCCGCGCAACTGGCGGATTGCTGGGTGGCGGATTCGCCCGACAAAATTTCGGGACCGTTGCAGGCGGTCGGTCAGATCGAATGGAAAAAGGGGATCGCTAACGGCCAGTTATCGATCTTCGGCGCGAATCTTCGAATGCGAGATCTTGTTTTCACTCAATTGAACTCGCAGTGCGTTATTTGGAACAGCGTTGTTTATCTAAACGACCTCAGCGCGAACCTGACCGGGAACGATTTCATCAGTGGAAACGCGATTGTCGATCTTCGCGGGCGTCATCATTACAGCGGAAAATTCCGCGCTAGCGTTTCGGATTTGTCGAAACTGCGGCCGTTGCTGCGCACTTTTGGAAATCAAAACGAGCTGGCCGGCACGCTCGTGGTCGATTGGGAAGGCGACGGCGAAGCGACCAAGCTCAAAACCGGCAAATTAAAACTGGCTTTGGACAACGGCCGCTACGGCGACGCGCGCTCATTACAAGCGACCGCCGATGCCACCTATTCGCCGGACGGGTTGGATGTTCCCACGATTTTCCTGCGGAGCGACAAAATGTATTTTCAAGCAATCGCGCAGGCCAAAGGGGAGACGCTGGAGATCAGCAAAATCGAACTCGATCAAGGCCAGGCGAAGTATGCCGGCGGTTACATTTCGATTCCGTTCGTTTGGAAAAATCTTGGGACCGACGCGGATGTGCTTCCGTCGAATGGAAAAGTGGCGGCAGTGTTTCAATCTGAAAATCTCGACATCAAAAAACTTTTTCAGGACGTCGGGCTCAAACCGGCGGCGTCCGGTTTGTTGAACGTGAAATTCGATGCGAGCGGAACGCTGGCCGATTTAAATGCGCGGCTCGACGTCCAGATGCGCAATTTGCGGAGCGAGGATTTCCCCAAGATAGAGCCCGCCAGCTTCGATCTGAGCGCGCAAGCGCAAGGCCACCGGCTGACCATTACTGGAAAATTGCAGCAGACGAAAATTCAGCCACTCGAGTTGGCCGCAAATTTTCCGTTCGATGTTCCGAAGATCGTGCACGAAGGAAAACTCCCCGACGAAACCCCGGTGACCGGAAAGATGCGTTTGCCGCGGAGCTCGGTGAATTTCATGCGGCAGTTTATGCCGGGGGTCGAGGAATTGGACGGCGATGCGGCATTGGATGTCGATGTTCGTGGAACGATCGCGAAGCCAGTTTTGAGCGGAAGTGCCGACATGACGATCAACGTGGCGCGGATGATGGATCCTACTTTTCCAGCCGTGCAAAATTTCAAGGCGCGGCTGAATTTTGCCCGCGACAGATTGACGATTGAGCAATTTGGCGGCGAACTTTCCGGCGGACATTTCAAGGTCACGGGTGGCGTGGCATTTCCGACATTGACGACGCCGAATCTGGATTTTCAATTGAAAGCCGAAAGCGCATTGGTCGCGCGCAATGACACGCTGACCGCGCGCGCCGATGTGGACATCAAAATCTCCGGTCCATTTAAAACCGCCAATGTCACCGGAACGATTGCGACGACGAACAGTCAGTTTCTGAAAAATCTCGATCTCATCCCAATCGGTTTGCCGGGTCGCCCCGCGCCGCAGCCGCCCTCATCGCGCCCGGATTTTTCGATTCCGCAGGCGCCGTTTCGCGATTGGACATTCGACGTAGCCATCAAAACCAAAGATCCGTTTCTGATTCGCGGCAATCTGGCTAACGGCGGCGCAGTCAGTGATCTGCATTTGACCGGCACTGGCCTTCATCCTGATCTGCAAGGCTGGATCCGTTTGGACAATGTCGATGCGACCCTTCCATTCAGCCGGTTGGAAATTTCGTCCGGCTTTCTTTACTTCGATCCGAGCGATCCGCTGAATCCAAAGATCGACATGCACGGCCGGTCGGTGATCCGCGATTACACAATCAATGTTTACATTTATGGAAGGACGCTCGCGCCCGAGGCCATTTTCACGAGCGAGCCGCCGTTACCGCAGGAG
>DASTJU010000324.1:0-3252 GCA_035716295.1 Chthoniobacterales bacterium
ATGCCGCGCGAAAGAAACTGGGCGAAGGAAAACGTCCGGAAGCGAAAATTCAGCCGTCAAAAGGCAAGACTCCGGCCCCGGCCGACCCCAAATCCGCGCGGGCGCGGGCCCTCGGCGTGATCACGACCGGCAGCGCCAACCCGATCGACGAATCTCTCAAGTTGGAGCTCGACGCGATTGTCGACCTTGGCAAAACCGAGTCGACCCAGAATTTGATCCGCAATTTTTTCCTGGCCGAGAAATACAAAAAAGGATCTTCGAAGACGCAATTCGAGAAGGTTGCGCACGCGGCGGTGATCGGCGCCGGTGTGATGGGTTCCGGCATTGCGCAATGGCTGAGCTCGCGCGGCGTGACCGTGATTCTGCGTGACGTGAATAGGGAACTGCTCGATCGCGGTCTGGCCAATATCGAAAAGACTTACGCCGACGCGACCAAGCGCGGCTTGATGACGGAAGAGAAAGCGAAGCAAGGCCGCGCGCGGATTGTTGCTTCGACCGCGCCGATGGAATTGCGCGATGTTAAGTTCGTGATCGAAGCCGCTTCGGAGAAGATCGACATCAAAAAGGAAATTTTCCGAGAGCTATCGATGCAAGCGGGCCCGAAGACGATCATCGCGACGAACACGTCCGCGCTTCCAGTCAGCGAGCTTGCTCATTGCACTGTTTCGCCGGACCGCGTGATCGGTTTGCATTTTTTCAATCCGGTGAGCCGGATGAAATTGGTCGAGGTTGTTGTTGGCAAGGAAACTTCGGACAACACCAAAGAGCATGCTCTCGCATTCGTCCGGCAAATCGGGAAATTGCCAATAGTGGTGCGCGACAGTCCGGGTTTTTTGGTGAATCGCGTTCTGTTTCCGTATTTGCTCGACGCGGCTGAGCTCTTTGAATCCGGGGTCGAAGCTGAGAAGATCGACAACGCCATGACAAAATGGGGAATGCCGATGGGACCGTTACGTTTGATCGATGAAATCGGGATCGACGTCACGGTCGATATCGCGGCAACGCTTGAGAAAGCTTATGGACGTCGCGATCGCGCGCCGGAAATTTTACAACGCATGCGCGAGTCCAAATTACTCGGTCGCAAGAGCGGCGGCGGCTTCTACAAATACGAAGGCAGAGATCAATTCCCTAACCCGCCTCCGCCCGGGACGGGCTCCGCCGTGGCGAGCGAGTCGCTTGCCAAGACCGATCTTGCCCAGCGCCTGATGTTTTTGATGATCAACGAAGCCGCGCGTTGCATTGAAGAAAAAGTGGTCGAGTCACCCGAGGACGCGGATTATGGAATGATTCTCGGAACCGGATTTGCGCCGCATCGCGGCGGGCCGTTGCGTTTCGCCGAGGACTTTGGTTTGAAGGAGGTTGACGAAGCGATGGGTCGGTTGGCGCAAAGCGACGACAAATTCGAACCGTGCGACATTCTCAAGAAACACGCCCGCGACGGAACAAAATTCTACGAGTCATGAAATCGTCATTGGAAGCGCCCGACAAACAAATCAGCGAAGAAACGAGCGCGAAGTCCGCCGGTCGGACGGACTCGTCCGGTGGCGAGCCGGAAAAGCAGGCGCCGGCGTCGGTGATCGACACCTCGAAAATGTCGAAGGGCAAGCGTGATGCGCTCGAACTGGCCGAAGCTTCGCGGGATCCGCTCGATGAGCGCGGCAGTTTCGCGAGTAATCTTTTCATCGGCCGCTACGATTTTAATCGGATTTATCCGTGGCCGGAGCAAAGCGCGGAAGATCGTGCGGCCGGCCAGGAATTTCTCGCCAGTCTCGAAAAATATTTAAAAGAAAACATCGACGCCGATGAAATCGATCGCACCGGCGAGATTCCGCAGAAAAACATCGACGACCTCTTTGCGATGGGTGCGTTCGGGGTCAAAATTCCGAAGCAGTATGAAGGCCTCGGTTTGTCGCAGGTCAATTACGGTCGCGCCGCGATGTTGCTCGGCAGCTGGGACTCAAATCTGACCGCGCTCGTTTCCGCGCACCAATCGATCGGCGTTCCGCAACCGCTGCTCCTTTTCGGGACGGATGAGCAGAAGAAGAAATATCTCCCCCGCGTCGCGCGACACGAAATTTCCGCATTCGCGCTGACGGAATGGAACGCGGGTTCGGACCCCGCGAACATGAGTTTGCGGGCCGACCCAACTGAAGACGGCTCCGCCTTCGTTCTCAATGGCGAAAAACTTTGGTGCACCAATTTGATCAAGGCCGGAGTGCTCGTGGTCATGGCCGTCACGGCGCCGAAGGTTGTTAACGGGCGGGAGCGCAAGCAAATCACCGCCTTCATTGTCGATGTCGATTCGCCCGGGCTCGAGATCACTTACCGCTGCCGGTTCATGGGATTGCGAGCGCTTTACAACGGCATAGTGAAATTCACCAACGTCCGGGTGCCGCGCGAAAACATGATCGCGAAGGAAGGCCAGGGATTGAAAGTGGCGCTGACCACGTTGAACACGGGCCGCCTCACGATTCCGGCCGCGTGCGTCGGTTTATCGAAGCGTTTGCTCGAAATCTCGCGCAAATGGGCGAGCGAACGAGTTCAATGGGGCGGCCCAATCGGAAAGCATTCCGCCATCGCCGGAAAGGTCGCCGAGATGGCTGGCAACACGTTCGCGATGGAAGCGATGACGTTTCTGACGTCGGGATTGGTGGACCGCAAAGCCGGTGATCTTCGAATCGAGACCGCGATGTGCAAGATGTGGTCGACCGAAACTACCTGGAAAATTTCGGACGATGCGATGCAAGTGCGCGGCGGGCGCGGTTACGAAACAGCGCAATCTCTGGCCGGCCGCGGCGAAGAAGCGATCCCAGTCGAGCGTTTCCTGCGCGATTGCCGGATCAACACGATCTTCGAAGGCTCGAGCGAGATCATGCGGCTGTTCATTGCGCGCGAAGCGCTCGATCCGCATTTGAAAGTGGGCGGCGCGATTTTCAACACGACTCTGCCGATGTCGGAGCGACTGAGAGCCGTTTTCACTTCCGGAAAATTTTACGCTGGCTGGTACCCGCGTCAGTGGTTCTCCACCGGCGCCGGCAAGATCGACAATTTGCATGGCACATTGCGTGGCCATGTTGATTATGCAGCGCGCACAAGCAAACGGCTCGCACGCGGTTTGTTTCATGCCATGGCGCGGTTCGGCCCGAAACTCGATCGGGAACAACTGCTCCTTTCGAGGTTCGTCGGAATCGCCACCGAATTGTTCGCGATCAGCGCGACCTGTTCTTATGCGCAATGGCTGCTGGGTCAGGG
>DASTJU010000325.1:0-3075 GCA_035716295.1 Chthoniobacterales bacterium
GCGAATAACGGCAAGCCGGCGGCTTCTCGCTCTTTGTTTAGTTTCTTGAAGCCATCTTTGTCGAGATAGGCTTCTCCGCGTACTTCGAAGACCTTTGGAGCGGTGCCGCGCAATTGATACGGCACCGATCGGATCGTCTTGATATTTTGAGTAATGTCGTCTCCGACCAAACCATCACCGCGGGTGGCTGCGTATTTGAGCCGGCCGTTTTCGTACAACACCGACACTGCTACGCCGTCGACTTTCGGTTCGATTACGACTGGGATCTTTTCGTCCGGCAAAAGCCGCGTGATCCGCTTGTAAAAGTTTGCGACCTCGTCTTCCGAGTAAGTGTTGTCCAGACTGAGCATCGGGACCCGGTGCTGAATTTGCGCGAAACCTTCGAGGCGCTGGCCACCCACGCGCCGAGTGGGCGAGTCGCGAGTAATCAGCGCCGGAAAGAGGGTTTCCCAATCAACAAGCTCTTTGTACTCCCGATCGTACTCGCGATCACTGACCGTTGGCTCGGCCTTTACGTAATAGCGGTAGTTATGGATTTCGATCTTCTTTCGAAGCTCTTTAATCCGCTTTGCCGCTTGAGCCTCGTCTTTGGCCATAAGGCATGATACAAACAGGGCAAAGATCGACAATGAGCGGCGGCGAAAAAATCCTCGGCGTGGAAGGCGGCGGGACTAAGACCTCCTGGGTTGTGGTCGAGCGCGGGGAAAACGAACTGCGCGTTTTGGACCAGGGAAAATTACCGCCGGCAAACTTTCGCCTCGCTACGCCGGACCAGTTACGCGCGATGTTTAGCGAGCTCCCGAAAGAAATCGTGCGCGCGGGAATTTTTCTGGCCGGTTGCGGCACCGAGGAAGATCGACAATCGCTCACGCGGCTTTGCGCCGAGATTTGGCCGCAGGCAAAAGTTGTGGTCGGTAGCGATCGCGATTCCGGTTTGGCCGCAGCCCTGGGTCATGGCGACGGAATTGTTGTGAACGCCGGAAGCGGCTCGTCGATTACCGGTCGTCGGGACAAGCGGATCGAAAATGCCGGCGGCTGGGGACACATTTTGGGCGACGCTGGCGGCGGTTATTTTCTCAGCCTTCAGGCGCTGCGGTTGATTCTGCGCGAATACGATCTGCATCGCGGCGACGTTCAGTTTACAACCAAGGTGTTGCGAGCGTTGTCGCTGAACAACCTCGATGAGCTCGTGCGCTGGGCCCAGACCGCGGACAAAATGGAAGTGGCAATGCTGACGCCGGTCGTTTTCGAAGCCGCCGCCGGCGGCGATGCGCGGGTCATGGAAATTATCGAAGAAGGCGCGCGCGTTCTTTGCGAGTACACCGAAGCGGTCGCGAGCAGATTACACGTCCTCGCGCCAAAGGTTGTTCTCCTCGGCGGACTTTTTCAGCGAGACTCGATCTATAACCACGCATTTCGACGGCGTTTGAAAAAAACGCTCCCCGACGCGCGGGTGACGAACTCGGAACGGGCGCCGGAATTAGGCGCGGCGTGGCTGGCGGCGGAGATGCACTGCTGGCCCGAAGTTCATGCAGAATCTTCTCCGGAAAAAATCGATGATCTGGCTGCAGCGCTGACCGAGCAACGCAATCCGCGCTCGGAAAATCTCGAAAAGATGAGCGCGCAGGAGTTGGTGAAACTTTTCGTCGATGAAGAAAAATTTGTTGGCGAAGCGTTGCGCGCGGTGACTGCCGATCTTGCGCGCGCGATCGAGCTGGTTGCGGACTCACTGCGCAAAGGCGGCCGATTGTTTTACCTCGGCGCGGGGACCAGCGGGCGCCTCGGCGCGCTCGACGCGAGCGAAATTCCTCCGACGTTCGGGGCGTCACCCGAACTCGTGCAAGGCATCATCGCCGGCGGCGCGACCGCGCTACACCGGAGCGTAGAAGGCGCAGAAGACGAGGGGAGTAATGGCGCGCTCGCAATCGATCAACGCGGCGTGAAGGATGTCGATGTTGTAATTGGAATCACGGCGAGCGGTCGCACGCCCTTTGTTTTAGGCGCGCTCGCGCGGGCGAAATCGGTCGGGGCGAAGACGGTTTTGCTTAGCTGCAATTCGGCTCGCGATCAGAAAGTTGATGTCGATCTTGCGGTTGGGCTCGCCGTTGGCCCCGAGATTTTGACCGGGTCAACGCGACTCAAAGCCGGAACGGCGACCAAGATCGCGCTCAACATCATCAGCACTGGCGCGATGGTGGCGCTTGGCAAAGTCCGCGGCAATTTGATGATCGACCTGAACACTTCGAGCACGAAGTTGCGCGATCGCGCGACCCGGATGCTCGCCGAGATCGCGCAATGCGATTACAATTCAGCGCGGGCGCAGCTGGAAGAGAGCGATTGGGACCTGCGCGCCGTGCTCAAAAAAGCGGGCCAATAGAAGATCACATCCTCCCGCGCAATTTTGGTAAGCGCGGCTGCCTGAGGCGAAACGAAGCATTGGTAACAACCTCAAACGAAAGGTTTTTATGCTTTGGACTATCTTTGTTATTCTGCTGATTCTTTGGCTGCTTGGTTTCGTCGGCTTCCACGTTCTGGGCGCTTACATTCACCTCTTGCTTCTGATTGCGCTGGTTGTTCTGATTATCCAATTGATTAGCGGCCGTCGACCGCTGTAGCATCCGCACCGTGAAACCAGTTGGAATAATCGGCATCATTCTCATCATTGTTGGCATCGTCGGCTTCGCCTACGGCGGCTTGGGGTGGAACGAGAAAAAGAAAGACGCCCAGTTAGGTCCGCTCGAGATCAGTCACACCGAAGGTCACGGGATTAGTTTTCCGCCCATCGTAAGCGGAATCTGTCTCGTCGGCGGGATCGTGCTGGTCGTCGTCGGCAGCCGCAAAACCTAACGAGGCCGTTTACTTCTGCGATTAGCTCTGATTGAATCCGGCGGTGGCCGGATCAATCAATCGCCGGGCTGTGCAATGGCTTCGGGGACAACTCCCTGAATTAGTCGCCGCCGGAGCGATCAGCTCCGAGAACGCGCGAGCGATCGAACATCATTACGAATCAGTCAAAGCGCGCACGAATTTCGGCTTTGTTATTTTGGCCACGGTCGGCGCCGCGCTCGTCGGTGC
>DASTJU010000326.1:0-3719 GCA_035716295.1 Chthoniobacterales bacterium
GATTGTTTTGAGCGGTGCGGCATTGATTGCCACCTATTTTCCGGCGCGCCGCGCGATGGCCGTCGATCCGATGGTTGCGTTGCGCTACGAGTAGCCGCGCCACTCGACCGCTAATCAATTACTTGAACGCCTTCGGCCGCCGTGCGCTTCGCGTAAAGCTCGCTTAGGCGTTTTGTCATCGGCCCGGGCTTTCCATCACCGACGACGCGATTGTCGATCTGAACAACACCGGCGAGCTCGCCCATGGTGCCGGTGCAAAACATTTCGTCCGCGCCATAAACATCGACTGGCGATAAGTCAGCCTCGACGCAGCGGATCTTTTCGGCGGCGGCGATTTCGATCACGGTCGCGCGGGTGATTCCCTCCGGACAGGCGACAGCTTTGCTCGTGGCCAGATCGCCTTTGCGCACGATGAAAACGTTGGTCGCGTTGGTTTCGGCAACGAACCCGTTGCTGTCGAGCATGAGCGCGTCGTCCGCGCCGGCGTTGTTCGCTTCAATCTTGGCCAGAATCGAATTCAGCAGATTGGCGTGGTGGATCCGCGCATCGAGAACTTCCGGCGGCGGCCGGCGGACCGAGGCCGTGATCAATTTCAAACCGTCTTTGGAGTAAACGGGCGCTTTGTGTTCAGCGAGAATGATCAAAGTCGCTCCGCTTTGATTCAGCCGCGGGTCCATCCCGGAGGTTATTTTGACTCCGCGACTGAGCGTGAGACGAATGTGGACGCCGTCACGCATTTTGTTCGCGGCGAGTGTGCGTTTGAGTTCTTCGATGATTTTTTCCCGCGGCGGAAGATCCACCATCGACAAGGCGTGCGCAGAACGCTCGAGTCGGTCAAGGTGCTCGTGCAATTTGAAGATGCGTCCGTTGTAAAGCCGAAGCCCTTCCCAGACCGCGTCGCCGCCTTGGACCGCCGAATCGAAAGGACTGACCCCAGCTTTGTCCCGGTGCACCAGCTGACCATTGATATTAACGATCAGGTCGCGGTTCTTCGGATTTAATTTCTGAAGCATGTTTTCAAACTGTAGCGGCGGTCTGCGATCGTCGCATTATTTCTCAGCGCAGTCGGTGCTTATAAAGCTTTTCGTAACAATCCCGGCACTGGTCATAAATCTCGCGGAGTCGATCCGGTACAACGCCTTCTCTTGGCCTGTAAGGCTGGAACGATGTCGATCTTGCCACGTTGTCGTACCAATATCCCGCCCAGATCCCGTCGGTCTCGCGCAATCCTGGCGGCCAGGAGAGCATCGTCCCGTCGAAGGGAATTCCAATCGCATCGCAAAGCAGTCGCAGGGTTCGCTTCGGGTCTTGCAGAACATCACGCGCATCGACGACCGGAGGAGTTGACTTGGTTTTCGCGCACACGAAATCAAAAATTTCCCGTTGCTGAACGAACCCGAGATCTCCCAGCTCCGGCTCCGGATTCTTTTTGGTGTAGGAAAGGATCACTTCGCGCGGGTCGCGGATCAGGAAACAGTTGGTAAGATCGACAATCCAATCCCGATCGGTTTCCGGCAGCAAATGATGCGTCATCTGTTTCTGAAAGAAGATGCGTTTGCCGGAAGGAATCGGCCCTTTCTTCAGAGTGGCGACAATTTTTCGCCAATCCGTTTCGCCGTGCGCGATAATCTCCGTCGCGCCGGGGTGCTTTTTGCCCGTCCGCTCTAAATAGTACGCGTAAAACGGCTCGTCGATCACAGCCGTGTCCGTGCGATTGCCCCAGGCGCGCATCATCGCGGTGGAGATATTGCGCGGACCCGACCACATCGCGATGCGAACTGGGGATGAAGTCACGGCTAACCGAAGATGAGAAGCTGAATCGAGTCGGGCAAATGTTGAGCGACGTTTGTCACCACGCTACCGCGGAGCAGCTTGGTCAACGCGGTTCGTTGGGTCGAGCCAATTACCAAATAATCGACGCCCATCGTCGCGGAAAGATCGACAATGGTGGCGGCGGCATCCTGACTCACGGCATAAATGGGAATGACGCAAACGTCGCGCTCGGCCCCGAGCTTCATCATCAAGGACATGATCGCGTTCGCTTCCGGATCGTCCTGCCATTTCGCGCGGCCGAGTGAAGCCGGTCCGCCCGAATAATAGACAGCAACTTCTTTGACGTAGAGCACACAAAGCGTCGCCTTTCGCAATTGCGCTTCATCGAGCGCAAACCCGAGCACCGGCGTGATGCCCCGCGCTGCGACAAGTATTTTCTGGCCTTCCTGCAAGCGTGGTTGCACGCGAGCCTCCAGATCTGGCGTAACCATTTTTGCAACCTCGCGCGTGACGGTCAGCGTGGTCAGACCTTGCCGCTTCTGGGTATAAGCGCGCACCGCTAAACCGCTGAGCACGACCACAAAAACGAAAAAGAGCGCGTCCGATTTCGTGTGGGCCAGTGTCAGTTCAACAAAAAATAGGACGCCAAACGTGACGCCGAAAAGGACGCGATCATACCAGGTGAAGCCGACCGTTCGGTTAAACGCGCATGAACCGACGTTCACGGTGATCGCGCCGACCACGCCGATCGCATATAGCCCCGCCAATGCGGTAAAATTTGCGACGAAAAGTAGAACGACTGCTGGCAATCCGAGAGCGATCAGCAGCGGGTAAATCGGCACACCATGTCGATTCAATCGCCGGAATTGCCGGGGCATCTCGCCATCGCGCGACATCATGTAAAGCAGGCCGATCATCGCGACGACGGCGGTATTGGCGGCGCTGAGAAGCAGCAGGAAGAAAACGATTCCGACAATCCAGCCAAACAAATTGCCAATGGCCGGTGAGAATGTCGCGCTCGCGAATTGTTCAGCGATGAAGCGGAGCATGTCTTCGCTCCGAAGTTGCAGGACGGAAGAGATCGATGACAGGTCCGAGAGGTGCAGGGTCTTTCCAAGGACCGATGGCAAGGACAGCATCGCCCATCCCAGTAATGCCGTGCCGACGACAACTTCAATTGCCACGGGAATAATCGCCTTGATCGATTCGCGCGCGACGCTTGGCTTGTCCATGGTCGAGCCTGGATCGAGCTTCATTACACCGGTGACGTTGGCGATCGATTCCGCGCCGGACAGCGCCAGGATAACGCCAACAAATTGGACCCAAAGCGTGCCCAGACTTTCCTGACGAGGTTGAAGGAAGTGCGTCGTCAGATGCGGTGCGCTGATCGCGATCAGCACGATGACGACGACGAACGTTGGCACCGCGAGCGCGACGGCGAGGCTGCCAGAATGCCTCGGGCCGAAATAATTGATCGCGCCCATTATCAACAGCACCGCAATCGTGGTGAGAGCGATGTGGTCGCGGAGAAGTTTAATCCAGGCGATGTGTTCGGCGCCGGAAGTGATGTAGGTCAACGCCGACCAGCCGCTGAGCGCTGCGGTCACGGTTAAATCAGCGAGCAAAAGGAGCGCGCCGACCACCGCAAGCAACCGTCCCTGTGATCGCGCCGCCGAATAGACGCCGCCGCCATCGGGAAAATGGCGGCAGATCACGATGTAATTGATCCCGACTAGACCGGTCAGCGCGCAGACTGCGAGAATGATCGGTAGCGATGAGAAACCGGCAGCCAAAAACGCCAGACCGATCACATAGGCCTTGCTCGTGCCCCAATCGCCGTAAAGAAGCGCGGCGGCGCGTTTCCAATCGACGTTGCGCGGGCGATGGACCGCACCGCTTTCGGTGATTATCAAATCAGCCATTTGGCGTGGGGTGACTGTTCATAG
>DASTJU010000327.1:0-4864 GCA_035716295.1 Chthoniobacterales bacterium
CGTTGCCGCCGGTGGTTGCGTCGGTGTTCGTCGGGAAATACGTGCTGTTTGTCCAATCCAACAATTGCGCGGAATTCGTGGCGGTGACGTCGGACCCCATCAATGAGTAGCCGTAAACTGTCGAGCCAGTGGTTAAACCAAGGTCGGCCGCTGTTATTAAGACTCCACCCAGCCCTTGAATAGCTGTTGCCGAACTGTCGAGCGACGTACTAATGTCGTTCCCGTTGCTATAACGAAAGAGACGATACGTGAAATCGTTCACCGCGTTTGTGCTGCCACCCCAACCCGGAACTACAATTAATAGCGGACCGAACGCGGTCGGGTTTCCTGCTCCATCAATCGCGGTAACGGTCGCGATGGCGAAGGCATCGTGGACGCCGACAGCGCCGCGTTCGAAAAGGGCGAGCGCAAATGAATTACTAACCGTGATCGGTGAATTCCACGTGAAGTCGATTCGCTCAATGTTCCCGGTGGTGGGATCGGTGCCGTTGGCGAACGTATTGTCAGAGCCGACGAGCACATTGTTACTCAGAAGCATTTGCCCGTAATCGGCTTGATGAATGCCGCTCAGATCGGTTCCAACACCGCTCGTCGTATACCAGACTGAAGACTGATCATTGTTTACGTTGTTCCGCCGCACGAACACGTTGTCCGCTGCTGAAATGACTTGATACGTATTTGTGGCTGTCGTCACGGATGTGACCGACTGCTGCACGTTATCGAAAGTATAACCTTCGGCCGTTGATGGACTGCCAGTCGTTGTCGCAGTCGTTACACTAATAATATCTTCAGTCGCAAGAGCAGGTCCGGCGATCGCGAGTAGAGCAGTACTAGTAAGGAGAAGGCGTAGGACGCCCATGGGCGCTCTCTCCAAGCACCCGTCATGCCGCGAGGCAGCTCAATACCCTGCCGCTTGCCCATCTTTGCGCGATTCGCTGGCGCCGACGTAGACGCGCTGGCCATCGTGCATCTCAACTTTGATCGCCTGGTAGCCGCCGTAACCGCCCACATCGAGGCGCACATCATGCCCGCGTTTCTTTAATTCGCGCTGCGTTTCGGCGGGAATGCCGGATTCGAGATTCACGTAACCGCCGTTTTCCATTTTCTCGCCGGTCGGTTCGTTGTCCCCTTCGTGTTGCCAGCGCGAAGCGTCGCCCGCTTCCTGCACGTTCAATCCGAAATCGATTTGGTTCGTTAGCACCTGAACATGGCCTTGCGGTTGCATGCCGCCGCCCATCACGCCGAATGCCTCCCACGGTTTGCCATCTTTCATTACGAATCCGGGAATGATGGTGTGAAACGGGCGTTTGCCGGGCGAGTACACGTTCGCGTGTCCCGGCTCCATCGAAAAAAGTTCGCCGCGGTCCTGAAACATGAACCCGAGTCCCGGCACGACGATGCCGCTACCCATGCCGCGATAATTACTCTGAATCAGCGAAACCATATTCCCTTCGTCGTCGGCCGCGCACATGTAAATCGTGTCGCCATTGTCGATCTTTCCAGCGGCAACGGTTTTGGCAGCGCGATTTGGATCGATCAGTTTGCGGCGTTCAGCCGCGTATTCTTTTGAAAGCAGTTTCGTTAGGGGAATTTTCGCGAATGCGGGATCGGCATAATATTTGGCGCGGTCCGCCCACACGATTTTCTTCGCTTCAATCATCGTGTGCAGCGTTTCGGGCGAATTACGCCCCATCGCACGCAGATCGAATCCTTCGAGAATGTTCAAGATCTGCAGGGTCGCGATCCCTTGGCCATTCGGCGGCAATTCGAAAACGTCGTAGCCGCGATAGTTCGTCGAAACCGGATCGACCCACGTGCTCGTATGTTTCTCAAAATCGGCTTTGCGCAGAAAACCGCCGTTTTGCTGCATGAAGATGTCGATCTTGTCCGCGATCTCGCCTTTGTAAAAAGCGTCGCGCCCTTTCTCGCCGATTAATCGCAGCGTTTTTGCCAGCGCTGGATTTCTGAAAACGTCGCCTTTTGCCGGCGTGCGGCCTTGGCCGTCGAGCGTATAAGTCTCAAGAAATGCGCCGGGAAGTCCTTTGTAGAGTTCCGGCCCGAAGTGCCAGTAAAAGGCGATCAGCTCGGTCACGGGAAATCCCTCTTCGGCGTAATGAATCGCCGGCGCGAGATCGTCGCTCAATTTCAGTTTGCCGAATTTTTTGTGCAGCTCGCTCCACGCATCGACTGTCCCCGGCACGCTGATCGGCAACATCCCGCGCGGGGGAATGGTTTTCCGGTTCAATTTGTCGAGTTCGGCCTTCATTTGCTCGTAACTCAAACCGAGGGGCGAACGTCCGCTCCCATTGATTCCGTAAAGCTTATTTTCCTTCGCGCTGTAAACAATTGCGAAGAGATCGCCCCCAACTCCATTCGAGACCGGCTCCATCAAACCGAGCGTTGCGTTCGCGGCGATGGCGGCATCAACCGCGCTGCCGCCTTTTTTCAAAATGTCGATTCCGACCTGTGTCGCCGTCGGCACGCTCGTGCAGACCATCCCGTGTCGCGCCAGAACTTCGGATCGAGTGGTGAAACTTTTCCCGGTGATCCGATCGATTTGAGCGGGAGCAACGCGACAGATCAACAGTAGGAGAATGAAGACGCGGATCGTTTTCATCTGGAAGAGACTACCATGTTTCATGAATCTCGATTCAAGGAATCCTAAGCTTCTCCGTCCAACCAATTGCTAATGCTCCTGCGCATTTTCATTTTGTTTACATGCGTGACCTTCGCCACCGCGGTGAATGAGGCGGCGGAGCCTACTCTGGGGCAGACGCTAAAGAAGATCTTGGCCACCCCGACACCGACGCCGAGGCCGCGCAAAAAGAAAAGCGCCGTCGCGACGAAAAAGAAGTCGCCCACTCCAACGCCGACTCCAAAAACTTCGTCGACTCCGCGTGAGAAGGAATCGCCGGCACCGGCGACAACACCGGCGCCGAGAAAAAAACGCACGCCGTCCGCCGAAGAGGAATCACCGTCTCCCACTCCGCGGAAGAAAAAGACTTCGCCCACGCCGTCGCCGAGTGGATCCCCACATCGAAAGAAAAAGGAATCGCCAACGGCGCAACCGTTCGAAACATCATCTCCATCGGAAACGGCATCGCCGATACTGACACCCACAGCGACACCGCAAGAATCACCATCGCCGACGCCCACGCCGAAGAAACACGGCGCGCCAAATGCCACTTTGTCACCCGATCAAATCAAGGGCTTCGACAATTATCCGCCCAAGGTGCAAAAGGTTCTCACCAGCGCGCTTGAGCTGACCACGCGCAATCTCGATTACAAATACGGCTCGGCTGATCCCGGCAGCGGCGGAATGGATTGCTCGGGTTTCGTTTATTTCGTTCTCAAACAAAACGGCATCGGCGATGTGCCGCGGGACTCGAGCGAGCAATATTCCTGGCTCCGCCGGGCTCGTCAGTTTGAGTCGGTGCTTAGTCAAAAGGACGATTCTTTTGAACTGGAAGACTTAAAGCCGGGCGATTTGCTTTTCTGGACCGGCACCTATTCGATCGAACGCGATCCGCCGATTACGCACGCCATGATTTATCTCGGGCGCGAAAAGGAAACCGGGCACCGCGTGATGGTCGGCGCGAGCGACGGTCGTGTTTATCAAGGTGAATCCCGCAACGGGGTGAGCGTTTTCGATTTCAAAGTGCAGCGAAACGGAAAAGCGGACGATGGAAAATTGCGACCGACATTTATTGGTTACGGCCACATTCCAGGGTTGAAGGAGTAGCGAAGCACTTGCGGCCCCGAAATTTAGATCGACAAATCGACCGGAATTTCGCAAGCAGAGTTCAGGGTTTTTGAGGGTTAGTTAAGCACTGGCAGCTGAAAAACTTATGAACTGGAAAAAATTCTTGATCGCATTCGTCGTCGTGTTCGTTTTTATATTTGGCTTTGGCTTTGTCTGGTACGGGAAGCTGATGCACGGCGCCCACATGGAAGTGCCCGCGCTTTGGCGGACCGAAGCGGACTTCGGTAACTATTTTCCGTGGCTGATCCTTGGCCATGTCGTGATGGCGTTCTTTCTGACAATGCTTTACGCGCGTCATGGCGGCGGCAGCGTCAGCTCAGGCGCCTGCCTCGGATTCCTGGTCGGGCTGGTTTGCGCCGGCAACAACTTCATCAGTTATGCGGTCCAACCGCTAACCACAAAAATTCTCTGTGGCTGGATCGCGGGCGACATCCTGATGTTCGCCATCGCTGGTGCACTGATCGGCGCGATTTACAAACCGAGCGTTTCAAGCGGCCCTTAGGCACCCGCGCAAGATCGACATCGTTCTTCAACCGCGGGGGAAATTGCTTCCAACGCGGTTGAGCGCTGCCGTATCATCGGCCTGCATTGCCCATGGCCGACACGGTTGAAAAACTGACGACGGGCGAACCGCTGACGATCGATCAGCTTCTCGAATATCTTCCGGCGCTAAAAGAGATCCCACGCGCGCAGCTCGAGAACTGGGCGAAGGGCGCGGCCGTTCTTCACCATTACCGCAAGGGCGAGATCGTTTGCGAAGAGGGCGAGTTCGGTTCGACCGCCTATTACCTTGTCTCCGGCACGGTCGATATTTTCATTCACAATCCGCTCGCCCATCTGCGCACTCATCCGGTCCGCAATTTTCTCGGCCGGAGCATGCGGCGAATGAAAAGCTTTTTGACCGACGATCAAACCGATCTTCGCCCGGAAGCGCACCAGCGAAAATTCATTGGCATCGACGCGAATGTCGATCTTCCGATCAATCGGCCGCTCGCGCAGCTCGGGCCCGGCGAGTTGTTCGGCGAAATGACCTGCCGCACCTATCAACCGCGCTCGGCCACAGTTCAGGCGCGCGAACCATGCGTCATGGTTGAGATGCTG
>DASTJU010000328.1:0-3014 GCA_035716295.1 Chthoniobacterales bacterium
TTCGCGCCTCATGCCGAAGTCAATCTCTCGCAGCAAGACACGCAAAGCGGTCGCGAAACGGTTTAAAATCACTGGCACCGGCAAAGTTTTGCGTTCCCAAGCTTCCCGGCGCCACTTGCTCTCGGCCAAGAATGCCAAACGCAAACGCCACCTCGGCAAGATGGCGCGCGTGCACAGAACCGACGAAGCGCGGGTCAAAGCGAATCTCCCGTTCGGTTAATCGCTAACGGAACTGCGGCTTCGGTTCTGGAGTCGGCTCAGCCTGAGGCTTCATCCTCATTTGTCGCATCGCTTCCTGCGAACCAGGCGCGGGTGCCGGACTGTAAAGATCTCGACGATTATACGGATCGGAGCGGTTCGGAAGCGTGGTGCATGACCAGATGGACGCGGCCAACAATAGAAGCGCCAGCAGTTTCACAGCGCGATGATAAAACTCCATTGCGCGATGTCGATGTTGCAGGAAAGTTTCCTTTCCGTCAGGGGCTATGGATTGAGGGCTGACGAACCCCGCCAGGGCAGGAATGCAGCAACGGTAGTTTGATCCTCCTTGCCGTAGTTCCCTGGCGGACTTTTTCTTGTGAAACTGCTCAAAGTCAAAACCGCGCGCTTTGCGCAGGTCGTTGAAAAAGCGGGTAAGCCGGAAGTTTACACGCTCTGGCAAAAACCGGCGCAGGATCGACATTTGCAATCGGAAATTAAGAACAATCGCGTGATGACAATTCAAAAAAGCGATGCCGGCAGCGAATTCGGCATTGTTGGATTTAAAGAACAAAAGGGTGCGAGCTACCTGATCTTTCCGAAATCGTTGAAGCGTTTCGAGAACAAGCGGATCGTTGGAGTCAATTGGGATCTGGCCAAAACAAAGTGACCAAAGACGAACAGCTTCGTTATTCGCGGCACATGATCATGCCGGAGGTCGGTGCGGAAGGGCAGCGGCGTCTCAATGAGGCTCGTGTTCTGTGCATTGGCGCGGGCGGGCTGGGATCGCCGGCTGCTCTTTATCTTGCCGCTGCCGGCATCGGCAAACTTGGTCTGGTCGACTTCGATGATGTCGATCTTAGCAATTTGCAGCGGCAGATTTTGCACGGAACAAAAGATGTCGGCCGGAAAAAACTGGATTCGGCCCGTGACCGATTGCGGGACGTGAACCCGACCATCGAAATCGAAACGCACGAGTGCAAGTTCACGAGCAAGAACGCGCTCGAAATTGTCTCCGGTTACGATGTTGTGGTCGACGGCTCGGACAATTTTCCCACGCGCTATTTGTCGAACGACGTCTGCGTTTTCTCAAAGAAGCCGAATGTGTACGGATCGGTTTTTCGCTTCGACGGCCAAACGACTGTTTTTGCACCGCATCTGGGCGGACCTTGTTACCGCTGTTTGTTTCCCGAGCCGCCGCCGCCGGGATCGGTCCCGAATTGCGCGCAAGCCGGCGTGCTCGGCGTGCTCCCTGGAATCGTCGGAACGATTCAGGCGAGTGAAGCGATCAAATTAGTTTTGGGGGTGGGTGAGTCGCTGGTTGGCCGGCTTCTCTATTTCGACGCACTCAAAATGAAATTCCGCGAGTTCAATCTCCGGCGCGATCCGCAATGTCCGGTCTGCGGCGATTCGCCCACGATTACTGAGCCGATCGATTACGAGCAATTCTGCGGGGTCGCGACGAACGTCCCGACGATTTCGGTGCGCGAGCTAAAACAAAAACTCGACACGCGTGAATCGTTTCAGCTGGTCGATGTTCGCGAGCCGTTCGAGCACGAGATCGCAAACATCGATAGCGCGAAGCTGATTCCGTTGGGCGAATTGCCTGATCGGTTGAACGAATTGGACCGAAATCGCCTGACGATTGTGCATTGTCACAGCGGGATGCGCAGCGCCCAGGCCGTGCGCATGTTGCGGGACGCCGGTTTCCTGCACGTGTTCAATCTCGAAGGCGGAATCGCCAAATGGTCGGACGAAATCGATTCGGACGTCCCGGCGTATTAGTCTTGTTTCAAGGCAGCAGCTAATTCTTCAGCTTTCGGGACATCGTTCCATTGTCTTAGGAGTTCGCCGTTTCGTCCGAAAACAAAAACATGAAAGAGAGTCGAAGCCGGTTGGGCACCGACCTGTTTCGTGATTGTTCCGTCGAAATCCGCAACCGCCGAGACATCCTGCCGGGCGTTTCGCGCAATCTTCAGTTGATCGTAACGCGATTGGAGTCGGCGTGCTTCTGCATCGAGCCGGCGCCGCATCAACGAAGTCATAATCATGCGGACCGGTTTGCTATGCTGCTTTTCGAACGCCAAAACGGTGATCATTCGGTATTGGGAGTTGGCCAGACAAAAATCCGGGATGCGATCTCCGACCGCGCGCGCTTTGTCGATGTTCGATTGGTTGATTACAACAAGCGTTGTGATGCGACCGTCGGCCGTGGAAAGCGCGTTCCCATCGACATCGACGAAGTTGATCTGATAATTCTTACCGTCGGTAGCCTGAGCGAGAATCGATATTGAAGAAGCGCACAGTGCCAGGGTCACGAATAAACTTTGCGCTCGACTCAGATTCACGATTAGAGACGTTGATCACGAGAAATGGACGCTGACAACTCCCGCCTTCACATTTTGGCAGCGTCGTTTTCGATCTTGATGCTCTTGAGCGGGTGCGACCGGATGGTGACGTCGCGAAATACGCGAATGGTCAAGGAAGCGGATTGGAAGGCGGCGCAAGGCGACTATCTCTGGGCGATTAATCTCTACGAAGCCGCGCTCGACGGCACCCCGCAATCGGCCGAAGTGCATTTTAAGCTCGCTTTGCTGTACGATGACAAACTGAATGATCCGCTGCACGCGCTCCATCATTTCAAACGTTATCTGGTTCTCAACCCAAACGGGTCGCATGCGGTCGACGTCAAAGATTTCATGAGACGCGATGAAGTTGCGCTGGGCACAAGTATATCAGGAGACACTGTCGTACCCCGGAGTGAGGCGGCGCGCTTGCGAAATGAAAATCTAAATTTGCACCGGCAAATCGACGCC
>DASTJU010000329.1:0-3097 GCA_035716295.1 Chthoniobacterales bacterium
TCGAAGGCCAGGACGGATTTTCGGCTGACGATTGTGAATTAAAACGACCGCCGCCTTCCTATAGCATTGATACCGTCCTGCAAATTCGCGAGCGCGACCCAAACGTCGAATTATTTTGGCTGATTGGCGCCGACAACGTGAATTCATTAAATCAATGGCACCGCATTGATGCTCTTGAAAAGCTCGTACAATTCGTAGTGCTCGACCGGGCTTGCGGCGGAGCGAAACAGCTTTATCCGGTCATTCAACGAAACATCGACATCTCGGCGACGGAAATCCGAAACCGGGTTGCGTCCGGACGCTCCATCCGCTATCTCGTACCACGGGCCGTGGAAGAAATCATTCGCCGCGAAAATCTTTACCGGGAGTCAGCGACATAACCGCAAAACAGTTAGCCACGACCTGCGCCGAGCTCGCCTCAAGCAAGAAAGCGGAAGAAATCGTCGTGCTCGATCTCGCCGGCATCTCAAGCTTCACTGATTTCTTTGTCATTTGCTCAGCATCGTCGGAGCCGCAGCTGAAGGCCATCGCCAGTGAGATTGAGACCCGGTTGAGAGACGATCATAACCTGCGCGCCGCGGCGATCGACGGTTTTCCGGCGAGCCAATGGATCGTGCTCGACTATCTCGACGTCGTTATCCACATCTTCCATCGCGACAAGCGCGCGTTTTACAGCCTGGAGGATTTGTGGGGGGACGCGCCGCGGGTCGCGTGGGAAGCGACAACGGCAACGCGTTAGTTGATTCGCGATTCGCGAATTATTTCGAAGGCGAAGGCGCTGGACTCGCGCCGCCGGCTTGTGGCGAATTCACACTCATTAGCTCCACTTCGAAAATCAACAGCGAGTTCGGAGGAATTCCCGGTCGCCCCTGCTCGCCGTAGGCCAAAGTTGCCGGAATGAAAAGTTGGAGCTTGGAGCCCACCTTCATCAACTGAAGAGCCTCGGTCCACCCTTTGATCACACCGCTGACTGGAAACGTTGCCGGTTGCCCGCGCTTGTAAGAACTGTCGAATTCCGTTCCATCCATCAACGTGCCGCGATAATTTACCGTCACGGTGTCGCTACTTTTCGGCGGTGCGCCGCTGCCTTCTTTCAAGACTTTGTATTGCAAACCGCTCTCGGTCGTCTTCACGCCTTCCTTGGTCTTGTTTGTGGCGAGAAATTTTTCAGCCTCAGCCCCGTTTTTTGTAGCGGTCTCCGCTTGTTTTTGTTGCATGTCTTTTTCGAATGCCATCATTGTTTCCCTGACTTCCTGCTCGTTCATGAGCGGCTTCCTGCCGGCCAGGGCGTCTTTGAATCCGGCCGCGAACGCGTCCTGGTTTACATCGACGTTCTGCTTTTTGAAATTGAAACCGACGTTGAGACCGATGGCATAGCTCGCCTTGTCTTTTAGATCCTTCAACTGAGGCGGTTTGTCTTCCGCCAACACGGTGATTGCGAGGGACAAAGCAACGGCGCTAAACAAAATAGATTTCATAAAATTGAGATTGCGAATGTGATTGCGCTTTAATCTGGAACAGCGCAGAAGTTTGCAACGCTAGTGGAGAAACCGCGCTCGTCAACCCAACATCACGCGGGCCGCATCTGTGCGGTCTGCCTGCTCCTTATTGCATCCGCCGGGACGGGCCGGGCGGCGGAACCGGTTCGTATCTCGGATGCCGACGCGCTTCGAATCGGGAGAAAAATTTGGCAAAACGAAAGTAACGGAACCGTGGCCGGCCTCACCGCTTGGAATGCCGGAGAAAATTTCGCTTCGCTTGGAATTGGTCACTTCATTTGGTATCCCCAAGGCGTGCACGGTCCATTCGACGAGAGCTTTCCAAAACTGCTCGCGTTCGCGCGAGAGCGTCATGCTGCGGTTCCGGCATGGCTCAGCCAGTCGTCGTCCTGTCCGTGGAGCTCGCGCGCCGAATTTTCCAGCGCACAGAATTCACCCCAGATACGCGAACTGCGGCAATTTTTATCGCGGACAATCGATCTTCAGGCGCAATTCATGGTCACCCGTTTGCAACAATCGTTCGCCAAGATGCTCGATGAAGCCGCACCCGCGGACCGCGCCAATATCGAGCGCCAGTTCGCGCGGGTGGCCAGCACGCCACACGGCTGTTATGCGCTGGTCGATTACGTGAATTTCAAAGGCGAAGGCGTTTTGCACACCGAGCGTTACCGCGGCGAGGGCTGGGGATTACTGCAAGTGCTCGAACAGATGCACGGCAGCGAGAATGGTGCGAGCGCAGCGCGTGAATTTTCGAATTCCGCTGCTGCAATGTTGCGTCGTCGCGTCCAGAATTCGCCACCGGAACGGCACGAGGCTCGTTGGTTGCCGGGTTGGCTCAACCGCGTCCATAGTTACAGCGAAAATTCATGAAACGAGTTTGCCGAACGACAATCATCGTGTTGACGGGGGTCGCGCTCGCAGGATTGGCCAGCGGTCAGTTGTTCCAGCCGAAGATGAAGAAACCGAGCGAGCTGATTCAAAAGCAAGCGCCGATGAAGGTGAATCAAAACGTGCTTAAACAAGCGACGCCGGACAATACCCACATCGTCGTTTCCATTCCGAAACAGCGCGCCTATCTCATGGTTGGCGAGGAAATCGCGGCCGACGCGCCGGTTTCATCCGGCAAACGCGGACACGAAACGCCGCGGGGGCACTTTACTGTCATGGAGAAGGATCCGAATCATCATTCCACTCTTTACGGCGACTTCGTAGATCGTTCGGGTCGAGTGGTGCGTGCCGGCGTCAGCGCCCACATTGATTCCGCACCGAGCGGAACGCATTTCGCCGGCGCAGCAATGAAATGGTTTCTCCGTCTCACTGGGGAGGGAGTCGGGATGCACATCGGAATTTTGCCGGGTTACCCGGCATCGCACGGTTGCATTCGCGAGTCGGTTGACGGCGCGAAATTATTTTACGATCACGCCAAAGTCGGCACGCCGGTTGACGTCGGCGATTTTTAAATCAGTTTTCGCCGCAACATTTCAAACGCCGCCTGGGCGACAAGTTGCTTGAACGTCTCGCGATCGCTTGGGAAAAATAATTTCTTAATCTTCGTGTCATTCTCGTCCGCGAGCGCGACATAAACAGTCCCGACTGGT
>DASTJU010000330.1:0-13085 GCA_035716295.1 Chthoniobacterales bacterium
ACGCTTTGAAGCGTGCGACGAGCTCCTTGTAATCCGCGACGGTCAGATCCGCATCGTCGATTTCCTCCTCATGATGATCGTGCTTGAGTTTGTGAATGACGGATTCGAATGGGTCGTGATCCTCGCCTTCACGTTTCTGCACGCCCATGACGACGTCACCGTACATTTGAATGAAGCGGCGATAGCAATCCCACGCAAAACGCTCGTTCTTTGTCGCGCGGACGAGCGCCTGAACCGTCTCATCGTTCAGGCCAAGATTTAGGATCGTGTCCATCATTCCCGGCATCGAATCGCGTGCGCCGGAGCGCACCGCTACGAGCAACGGCATTTTCTCCGTGTCGCCAAACTTCGTTCCCATGATCCGCTCCATGTTCGCCACGCCCCGCTCAATCTCGCCCTGGAGCGACGCCGGATAAGTGCGTTGATGCGCGTAAAAGTAAGTGCAAACTTCGGTCGTAATCGTGAAACCCGGCGGTACTGGCAGGCCAATCCGTGTCATCTCGGCCAGGTTCGCGCCTTTGCCGCCGAGCAACGGTTTCATCTTACCGGTGCCGTCAGCGTCACCGGCGCCGAAGTAATAAACGTATTTCGGCGTTTTCGATTTTTTTCCCTTAGCTCGTCCCTTCGTAGTCGATCTTCGACTCGTCGATTTTTCTTTTTTAGCCATGAACTCTCTCCGACTGGAGAGTGGCCAACCTAATTCGGCGCTCTCGCGTGTGTCAACGGAGAGCGCGGAAATCAGCGAAGCGACGCGCGTTGCTCTTAAGCCGGGGCGCGCTCGGCGTGGTCGATTACTTCGTCAATTGCGGCAGTAAACTCATCCACGCCCGTGCTCGGGATGATGATGGTATTACGGCGACCGTGTGCTTCCTCGGTGATGCGCAGAAATTTGCCGCGGTCATTCTCGCGGAATTCCACGTGAAAATGCTTGCGCTCTATCTGCAGCTCCCTTGCCTCGATGAGATTATCCATGTCTGCAAAAACCGCGGAGTTTAGGCCGCGCGGCATCGGAAAGGGAAGCAGTATTTTTGAGGAAAAACCGCGCCTGCAAACGGGGTTGTGAGTAACCCTTTCCGATGCTGATCAACGCCGCCGCCCGCTCTTTTTCCCACTTTGATCAGCGATGGCGAAGTCGATTTGACGTTTAAAAGTGTCGACTCGCGCAACGAAGACTCGAATCTCATCGCCGACTGAAAAACGCCGGTTTGTCCGGCGGCCGACCAGGCGGCGTTGGACCGCGTCGAAGCGGTAGAAATCTTCGCTCAGCGTGGAAACGTGGACGACGCCAGTCACTAGTGCGTCCGGCAACTCGACCACCAGGCCGTAATTCCGAACGTCCATGACCGCGGCGCGGAAGACCTGCGGATTGCGCTCCTTCAACTGTTGCTCGAAGAACTGAAGCTTCTTTAACCGGACGGATTCGATCTCGGCCTCGGCCGCATTTCGTTCGGTATCCGAAATGTGGCCGGCCAGGGATTCGATTTGTCCGATGTCGATCTTGGCCCGTCGCGGCAAATTGCGTTCGGCCAGCGTGCGATGCACCACCAGATCGGCGTAGCGTCGAATCGGACTAGTGAAATGGAGGTAATTCGCCTTGGCCAAACCGTAATGTCCGAGCGGTTTCGCCGCGTATCGCGCCCGCTTCAAACTTTTGAGCAAACCGATCTTGAGCGCCTGCTCTTCGGGCTTGCCGCGAATCGAAGCCAGAAAGCGTTGAACCTCCTTCCGGTGCGAGAGATCGCCGACTTTGTAGCCAAAGCTGAGAATGAATTCGCGATATTCGCCGAGTTTTTCCGGATCGGGATCTTCATGAACCCGGTAAATCGTCGCGATCGATCGATGCCGTAACTCGCCTGCGACCGCTTCGTTGGCCGCCAGCATGAATTCTTCAACCAATTGATGCGATTCGTCGTTCTCGACCCGCTCCAAACGGATCGGTCGTCCGTTTGCATCGACATGCACCTTTACTTCGGGAAAATCGAGATCGAGCGAGCCGTGCTCGAATCGCTTCCGACGCAGCAGTGAGGCAAGCTCCCATGCCGTGTGTAATCGCCGGCTAAGCTCGCCATTCGGTTTCGCCTGGAGGATGGCGTAAGCCTCTTTGTAAGTCAGGCGTTTCGCACTGCGGATCACGCTCTTGGCAAAATGCGCATTTTTGGCGCGCCCGTTTTTGTCGAACTCGACAAAAACGGAATGGGTGAGCCGATCCACGTCTGGATTCAAACTGCAAACGCCGTTGCTCAATCGCTCCGGCAACATCGGGATGACGCGATCGGGCAGGTAAACGCTATTACCGCGCCTGCGCGCTTCGCGATCCAGTGCGCTGTCGGGAGTTACGTAAGCAGAGACATCGGCGATATGAACGCCGAGTCGCCAACCGCCGTGGTTGTCGATCTTTTCAACGTTGATCGCGTCGTCAAAATCGCGTGCGTCGTCGGGATCGATCGTGACGATGAATTGATTGCGCAAATCTTCGCGCCCCTGGATCAGCTCTTGTTCGACCGATTGTGGAATTCGATTCGCTTCATCGAGAACGGCCTTTGGAAATTCAGTCGGCAAATCGTATTTGCGGATGATCGACAACATGTCGATGCCGGGCGCGGCGGCGGCCCCCAGCACTTCGATGATTTCGCCTTCCGGATTTACGTGGCGCGATTCCCACGCCTCCAAGCGAACAACGACTTTGTCGCCGTTCGTTGGTGCTTTCGGCAATTTTGCGCGCGGCGGAACTTGAACGTAAACGTTGTGCACGAGTCGGGGATCGTCCGGCACGACGTAATAAAAGTTCCGCGAATGTTGCAACGTTCCGACAATGGTGTCGCGCGCGCGCTCGAGAATCCGAATGACGCGGCCTTCACTTCGATTTTTAGATGCCTGTCCGGCTCGGACCTTGGCGCGTCGAGTCGGCACATCGCGACTGATCCGGGCGACAACGCGGTCGCCGTTCATCGCGGTGCCGGTGTTTTCTGCCGCTATGAAAATATCCGGCTCGCCCGCTTTCTCTGGAACTAGGAAACCGTAGCCCGCCTGGTGGATCGACAACTTTCCCGTCACGAGATCGGCTTCGGAAGGAAGAATGTAACGGTCCTTGCGAATGCGGGCGATCTCGCCGGCATGTTCCAGCTCGCTCAAAGTTTTCCGCACCGCAAGCCGGTCCCGGCCTTGCAATCCGAGCGCTCGCGCGATCTCGTCTCTATCGCGCGGCCGGTAATCCGGCGCCCGAAGGAGCGCCAGTACCTTTTCTCGAATTGTGCGACCGTCTTTGGTCATATTGGCGAAAACATATTGGAGGTTGTCGATCTAACGGCGAAGTATGAAAACAATTATTACTGTCGGATGTATGATGGCGGCAGCGGCGATTGCTGCGTTTGCAGCAGGAGGAGCGAAGATGAAAATCAGCAGCTCTGCGTTTCGAGAAGGTGGCACGATTCCGGAAAAATTCAGCAAGAATGATCAGAATGTTAACCCGGAGTTGCGAATCGACGGCGTGCCGGCAGGAGCGAGGAGCCTGGCTCTGATCGTGGACGATCCGGACGCGCCGGTCGGTTTGTTCACGCATTGGTTGGTTTGGAACATCGATCCTAAGACAAGTGAGATCGCGGAGAAGAGCGTTCCGAAAGGCGGGTCGCAAGGAACAAATGATTTTCCGGGCATCGGTTACGACGGGCCGCAGCCGCCTTCCGGAACGCACCGCTATTACTTTAAGATCTTCGCACTCGATCGGATGCTCGATCTCAAGTCCGGCGCGAAACGCCGCGAGGTGGATGCGGCCATGCGTGGCCACGTTGTCGCAGAAGGCGAATTGATGGGCCGCTATTCGAAGAAATAAGCCATTCACGGCCCGCTTCGAATAAGCACCGCATCATGTTAGTCTGATTCTTGATGGGCGAGCGACTTTGGAAAATCGGCGAGAACGTTGTCGATCTTTCCAAGAGAGGAATGATCATGGGCGTACTTAATGTAACGCCTGACTCGTTTTCGGACGCGGGCGAATTCTTCGCAACTGACGCGGCGATTGAGAGTGGAATAAAGATGGCATTGGAAGGAGCCGACATCATCGACGTGGGCGGAGAATCGACTCGGCCCGGCGCCGAACCTGTTTCAGTACAAGAAGAACTGCGACGCGTGATCCCGGTGATCGAAGGTTTGCGCGCTAAGATCGACCCGTCTTCGCCGAACGCCAGTCCGGCTCGGACCTACGGCGCGGCAGGCATCTCCATTTCGATCGACACTTCAAAGTCCGAAGTGGCCAATGCGGCGTTGGATGCAGGCGCATCGATCATCAATGATGTCACCGCGGGTCGGGGAGACGAGAGGATGTTATCGCTCGCGGCGAAACGAAAGGCAACGATTGTGCTTATGCACATGCAAGGCGAGCCGCGAACAATGCAGAAAGATCCGCATTACGAAGATGTCGTCACGGAAGTGGCTGATTGTTTTAGACAACAATATGCCCGCGCCCTAGAGTGCGGCGTTGATCCCATGGCCATCGCGTTTGATCCCGGAATTGGTTTCGGAAAAACGCTGGAGCATAATTTGACGCTGCTCAAAAATTTCGAGCGACTACGCGTGCACGATCGGCCGCTCGCCGTCGGCGTTTCTCGTAAATCTTTTCTCGGGAAACTGGTGAACTCTTCCGAAATGAGCGAGCGCGCAGCGCCTACGATTGCACTGACGGCAATTCTGCGCGCTCGAGGCGCCGATATTTTGCGCGTCCATGATGTGAAGGAGAACGTGGCTGCGATGCGGGCGGCGGAGGCGGTGCTGACATGATGCAGGAGCTTCTCCAGCTCTGGTTCAAAAGCTGGCGCAGCATCATCGAAATCATTCTGCTCAGCGTCGGGATTTACTACGGCTATCTTTACTTTCGCGGTACGCGCGGGGCGAAAGTCTTGACCGGGTTGGCGATTGTTTTTCTGACTCTCACCCTAATCTCGACACTGCTGAATCTGGTTGTGATCGGCTGGCTCCTCCGCAGTTTCTCAGTCTTCCTTGCAATCGCTTTGGTTGTGATCTTCCAACCTGAGCTTCGCCGCGGTCTGGCCGAGCTTGGTGGTCATCCGATCTTTTCGCTCACGAGTGAGAAGCGCGAGACGGTGCACGATCTCGCCGAAGCCGTTACTCAGTTGGCAAACAAACAATTCGGCGCGCTGATCGCCATCGAGCGCGATACTTCGATTCGCGTTTACGAAGAAACCGGTGTGACGCTCGATTCCGATTTCTCGGTTGAGCTCGTCTTGAGCATTTTTCATCCGAAAGCCGCCTTGCACGACGGCGGAGTGATTATTCGCAACGGCCGGATCGCCGCCGCGGCATGCATTTTTCCGGTGAGCCAGCGCGAGACATTGGATCGCAGTCTGGGCTTACGTCATCGCGCCGCGCTTGGGATTACGGAAGAATCGGACGCGGTCGCGATCGTCGTTTCGGAGGAGACGGGCGGTATTTCCATTTGCCATCGACGACGAATTGAGCGCAATTTCACGCCGGAAACATTTCGCCAGCGGATCGGCGAGATTTTATTGCACGGACATTATGAAGAGACTGCTCCTGAAGAACTGGCGGGCGAAGTTGATCTCCCTCTTGCTCGCGACAACCCTCTGGTATCTCATCAAGAAGAACGTAGCAACGACTCCCTCGCCGTCTGAAACGAGCTCGCCGGCGCCGGCGTCCGAGAAACGCTAGCTCAACCTCCCGAACGGCTTCGGAGTTAACGCAGGAAGCGCGCGAGATTTTGTTCTTCCCAACGTCGCGCGCGCCGGTAGCTGCGAAACTCGCGCTCACGCCGATTGAATTCCTCCGTGTGCACGCGCCGCCTGCCACTCCGTAAAAGTTTGTCCGGCACGACCGAGTGCAGCATTTCGTGATAGAGCACGTATTTCAAAAACCAGCGCGGCACGAATGCCTGGTCGAGTAGCGGGTGGATTCGAATCACGCGGTCTTCTTCCTGGATCGTTCCAAAAACGAAATGATCTTTCGGCCGATGCTTTCGGCGACGTCCCCATTCCACTTTGTAATTGCGAAGGCGGCCCCGAAAATAGCGCTTGTTCAACTGATCAAAGATCTCACCGAGATCGAAGTGTTCGCCTTCCTGGCGAAGGTTGAAATGTCGCTGCATTGGCAGCGTGCGATACGCAACTTTGCGTTTTGTTTTCTTCGCCATAATGGGGACCCCGGCTAGAAGGAATACAATTCTAAGTGGGTTCGAATCGGTCGACAAGAAAAGGGCTTCTTTTTCTTCTTTTTTCAAATAAGCCATTGATTGATAGGACTTTATGTATCGACCGAGCACACGCTCGCCAGGATCTAGCCAGGAGACGATGTCAGCTGGTGGATTCGCATTTTCCCGCCTTGAACAGCCCAAAACGCGGTTGCGAATTTCACGCTCTGGGTATACTCGAAAATGCCGGTCGCGGGTGGCTCCAGTCCGCGCCGGAGTAGATCGACATGACGCCATTTCTTCGAAAGCTGCTCGGCCTAAACTGGCTTCTGCTTGTTGTCATGCTCGCGCTCGCGGTCTTCGGCGTTATCGCCATCTACAGCGCGACCTACATGCGCGAAGATCCGGTTGCGTCAGATTTTTGGCGCAAGCAGGCCAACTGGGTCGCTGTCGGATTTTTCGCTTTCATGGTCGCGAGCCTGGTTGATTACCGCTGGATCCGATGGGGTGCGTTGCCGATGTACCTGGCCGGCATCTTTTTTTTGGTTCTGACCAAGTTCATGGGTCAAAAAGTCTACGGGGCGCGCAGCTGGCTCCATCTCGGGCCAATTAATTTTCAACCAGCCCAACTTGCGGTCGTCGCCGGAATCATGGTGCTCGCCTTGTTCCTCAGTCAGTTCAAACAAATGCATCCGATGTTGCGCCTGCTCGTCTGTGCCGCGATCGCCGGCGCGCCCTGTCTCTTGATTTTGATGCAGCCGGATTTGGGCGAAGTGATCATCTGGGTGCCAGTGTTGCTGGCGTTGCTCTTCATCGGCGGGATGCCGTTGCGCTATTTGATCTGCATTCTGCTGATCCTCTTCGCGATGATTCCAATCACCGCAAACCTGGTGCTCAAGCCGTACCAACAAGCCCGCCTCACCGCATTTGCTCATCCTGAAATCGATAAACAGGGCTCCTCGTGGGCGATCAATCAATCGCTTATTGCGATCGGATCGGGCGGTTGGTCGGGGAAAGGCTTTAAGGCTGCCAATACTCAGATCGAGCTCGGTTTCCTACCCGCGACTGCGGTCCATAACGATTACATCTTTTCCGCCATCGGCGAGCAATGGGGCTTTGTTGGTGGAGTTTTTCTTATCGGTGCGTTTACCTTGTTACTGTTGACCTGTCTTTTTGTCGCATTTTTTGCCGGCGACCAATTTGGGTTGCTCCTCGTCATCGGAATCACCTCGCTCATCTTCACTCACATTTTCCAGAATGTCGGAATGACCATTTCGATTTTGCCGATCACCGGAGTGCCATTGCCACTCATCAGTTATAGCGGCTCGTTCGCGCTCATGATCATGTTCGCACTCGGTGTCGTGAACAGCGTCTGGGTGCATCGACACGAAGTCGCGTAACTGCCGGCCAGGATCGACATTGATCGCGGCTAACTCGTCCGGATTTACTTCAAGCGCGCTCCATCTACAATTCGTTGAGACATGGAGACCGACTACAAGGTTAAGCTCGAAGTTTTTGAAGGGCCGCTCGATCTCTTGCTTTACTTGGTCAAGCGAGACGAGATCGATATTTACGATATTTCCCTCGAACGAATCACGCGCCAGTACCTCGAATACCTCCAGGCTTTCAAGGAACTGAAGATCGACGTTGCCGGGGAGTTCGTTGTGATGGCGGCCAATCTGATTTATCTCAAGAGCCGCAGCTTGCTTCCGCTCGATCAGCAGCCTCCGGAGGAAGACGCGGAGGAGGACGATCCGCGCTGGGATCTGATCCGCCAACTGATCGAATACAAGAAATTCAAGGAAGCCGCCGCCCAATTGCACGACCGCGCGCTCGAACAGGAACGGATCTTCACGCGCGACGGCGGCAGTGTCGCGATTTCAGACGCGCCCTTGCCGTTGCACGAAGTTGGAATCTTTCAGCTAATCCACGCGTTTCAGGAAGTGATCAAACGGGTCGAAGCACGGGAGGACTTGCGCGAAATCTTCGGCGAGCGATTTAGCGTTTCGGACAAAATTCAGCAAATCTTGGAACGAGTTGGTAACGGCACGCCGGTGCGTTTCTCCGAACTGTTTGGCCAAATCGCCTCGCGGGTTGAGATCGTGGTTACGTTTCTGGCTTTACTGGAGTTGATTCGCTTAAACCAGGTGCGAGCGCTGCAGCCGAAAATGTTCGACGAAATCGAGATCGCTGCCATTGCGGCGTAAGATCGACATCATGCCGCGGGTGCTCATCGCCGGATGCGGTTATCTCGGCCAGGCCGTCGCGGAGTTGTTTCTCGCCGACGGTTGGGCAGTTGAAGGTTGGACGAAATCGGAAGACTCGGCCCGGCCGCTATTAACAAAACCTTATCCGGTTCAGGCCGTCGATATCTCTAAAGAAGATCACGTTCGCGACCAGATGGGAAATTTCGATGCCGTGATTCATTGCGCCAGCACTCGCGGCGGCGATGCCGATTCTTACCGGCGCGTTTACCTGGACGGTGCCCAAAATCTTCTCCAACGATTCAGCAGCTCCCGAATCCTGTTCACGAGCAGCACAAGCGTTTATGCTCAAAACGACGGAGACTGGGTCACGGAAGAAAGCCTTGCCGAGCCGGCACATGAAGCCGGAAAAATTTTGCGCAAAGCGGAGGATTTGATTTTCGCGAACCACGGCACCGTTATTCGCCTCGGCGGTATCTACGGACCAGGTCGCTCGGCGTTGCTGAAAAAATTTCTGAGCGGCGATGCAGTTCTCGATCCTGAAAATGATCGTTTTGTAAATCAGATTCACCGCGATGACGCGGCCGATGCGATCCGCCGTATTTTAGCGCGAGAAGCAACGGCCGGCGAGATTTACAATGTCGTCGACGACCAGCCGATTTTGCTGAGCGAATGTTATCGCTGGCTGGTCGCGAAGTTAAATCGGCCGCTTCCGCCAGCTGGAAAATCGAGTTCGAAACGGAAACGCGGCGACAGCAATAAGCGCGTTAGCAACGCGAAGCTGCGAGCGATCGACTGGGCACCACGCTATCCGGACTTTGCCCAAGGGATGGAAAAAAGCGTGCTGCTTACCTTCGATCACGAGAACGCGTAAACCTCATTCACTGGGCGGAAATACCGGTATGGAAGCTGCTATTTTTCCGCGTATGCGTCAGGTTAAGCTTACCGGTCGAGAGGCGTCGGTTGTGCGCGCGATCGGGTTCACTGAATCGATGCTCGGTGCCGAGATTCAGGATTACGTGCGGATGGAGTCGGATGACGTTACCGACACACTCAACAGCCTAATGGCCGCCGGATTTGTCGAGAGCATTCCTTACGCTGAACAGGTTCAGCTGGCAGAAATGCCGGTAACAGCGTTCGAATTGAACCCGGCGTATACGCACGAGCTTAAACGCGCTGTCGTTCGGATCTAATACTTATCGCACGCTTGCTGCGGCGGACGTAGCGCTTGCCGTCAAATTTTGGCTGCGGCGTTCGCCAAAAAGTTGGCGAATCACTTCTTCAACCGGCACTTCCTGGACATTGATATCGCTTACATCGCATGATTGAAGGACCTCGCGACAGGTCTCGGTAACTTTCGCGCGCGGCACTTTCAGCTGCACCGACATCGGCGTTTGCTCGATCACTTCTCCGAAACGGGCAAAATCGCGCGTGACCTGTTGGTCGAAAGTCAGGCTAAGAACTTTGTGACCGGAGAACCGGTCGATGATTTCATCGAGCGGACCGTCGAAGAAAATCTTGCCGTGATCGATAACCAGGACGCGATGACAAAGCTCCTCGATGTCCTGCATGTAATGGCTGGTGAGCAGCGTCACGATCCGATGCTCCTTGTTGTAAATGCGCAGAAATTCGCGCACCCGTTTTTGGCTGACGACATCCAGGCCGATGGTCGGTTCGTCTAGAAATAAAACGCGCGGTTCATGGATGAGCGCGGAGATCAGTTCCATCTTCATCCGCTCGCCGAGCGAGAGCTCGCGCACCATCACGTTCATTTTGTCCGTGACTTCGAGCAACTCAGCCAGTCCGCCCACGACTTTGTTGAAACGATCGCGATCGATTCCGTAAATCGCGCGGTTGAGTTCGAGCGATTCCTGCGCGGGCAAATCCCACCAGAGCGCGTTCTTCTGGCCCATCAACAGACTGAATTGCCGCTTCATTTCATTGCGCCGTTCCCATGGAACGAAACCGAGCACACGCGCCTCGCCGCCGGTTGGATTGAGCAAGCCGGAGAGCATTTTCAACACCGTCGTTTTGCCGGCGCCGTTCGGTCCGAGAAATCCAACGAACTCGCCTTCCTCAATTTGAAAGGTAACAGCGTCGGCCGCTCGCGTTTCGTCGTAATGCCGTCGACCGAGTCCCTTGATCGCACCCCAGAGTCCGCTCTCCTTGCGGTAAGTGCGGTAAATCTTTGTTAAGTCGCGAGCCTCGATTGCAGACATGCGTTAGATCGACAATCAACGTGTCGATCTCTTCTGCAACTACGCTACCGACGTTTTTGGCGCGGGTTTTTTCTTGAGCAAGGGCAGAACCTTTTCCACTAGTGCATCGGCGGTAATGCCATGCTTCTGTCGCAGGAGCGGGACCGCGCCGTGCTCGATGAACTCGTCCGGCCAACCAACTCGCGCAACCGGGGTGTTGATTTGGTGGGAGTGCAGATGCTCCATCACCGCGCAGCCAAATCCATTGTGCAGAACATGATCTTCGATCGTGGCGAGCACTTCCACGCTGCGCGCGAAGAACTCGAGCGTACCGGTGTCCATCGGCTTGATCCAGCGCGGATTAATCAGCGCGACTGAAATTCCTTTTTCTTCGAGCTTCTTCGCTGCTTCTTCCGCCACTTCGAACATGTTACCGAGTCCGAAGATCGCGACATCGCGGCCGTGCTTCACCACTTCCGCTTTGCCGATCTCGAGCAGCTTCGGTTCGGGCTTGATTTGGGCGCCGGTGCCCGGACCGCGCGGATAACGAACGGCGATCGGACCCGAATTATAATTGGCCATCGTCCAAAGCATGTCAGCGAACTCATCTTCGTTCTTCGGTTGCATGTGGACCCAATTCGGGATGTGCCGCAGATAACCGATGTCGAACAAACCGTGGTGTGTCGGTCCGTCATCTCCGCTTAAGCCGGCGCGGTCCATGCAAAGCCGGACGTTCAGCTTTTGAATGGCCATGTCGTGAATGGCCATGTCGTAAGCGCGCTGGAAAAATGTGGAATAAATCGTGAGAAAAGGCGTTAGCCCCTGCGTCGCGATGCCGCATGCGAAAAGCGCGGCGTGTTCTTCAGCGATTCCGACATCGAAATAACGATCGGGGTGCGCCTTGGCGAAATGCGACAGACCTGTGCCACTTGGCATCGCGGCGGTGATCGCGACTACCTTTTGATTGTTGTCCGCAAATTTCGCCAGCGTCTTACCGAGGATCTCGGAATACGTCGGTGTGGCCGTCGGCGCCGTCTCGCCGCTCTCGATCTTGTATTTGCCAAGCCCGTGGAATTTATCCGGCTGTTTGATCGCCGGTTCGTAGCCTTTGCCTTTCTTGGTCAAAATGTGCAGCAGCACCGGCTCGTCCTGCGTTTTCAAAAATTCGAACGTCCGAATCAGCAGCGGGATATCGTGTCCGTCGATCGGTCCGTAGTAGCGCAGTCCGAGTTCTTCGAAGATGACACTCGGCAAAACCAAACCTTTGACGCTCTCTTCGACCTTATGCGCGATCTGGACGCCGGTTTTTCCAAGGATCGCCTGAACAAAACTGCGCGCCTTATCGTGCAGGTGCGCGTAGGTCTCGCTCGTCACGATCCGGTTAAAGTAATTGGCAATCGCGCCGACGTTTTTGGCGATCGACCATTCGTTGTCGTTTAACACCACGATAAAGCGTTTCGTCTGCACGCGGACGTTGTTCAGCGCCTCGTAGCTGATCCCGCATGTAAAAGCCGCGTCACCCGCGATCGCGATAATGTTTTCGTCGCTGCCGCGTAGGTCGCGTCCCACCGCCATTCCGAGCGCGGCGGACAGCGCAGTCCCGGCGTGTCCCGCGCCGTAGCAATCGTGCTCGCTTTCGGTGCGCAAAAGAAAACCGTTTAATCCGCCGAACTGGCGCATCGTCGAAAAACGATCGAGCCGGCCAGTGAACAATTTGTGGACGTAACCTTGATGGCTCACGTCCATCACGAACCGATCGCGCGGCGTCTCGAAGACACGGTGGAGCGCGATCGTGAGTTCAACCACTCCGAGATTCGGTCCGAGATGCCCGCCGGTTTGCGACAAAACACGGATCAATTCATCGCGCACTTCCTGCGCCAGCTGCGGCAGATCTTGTTCGCGGAGCGCTTTGATGTCGGACGGCGAATGGATTCCATCCAGCAGGCGCTGTGGAGCAGTTGTTGTTGTTTCAGAAGAGTCTGACTTCGTCATTTTCTAATTCCTTTTCGTGCGCCTTATCATCGTTCGACGATTCGGCCGCGGGTTCAAAATCTTTCACTATCGGTTTACCGGTATTGTTGCGGGCGATGATCTCGATCTTTTGCTCCGCCTTGGTCAGCCGCTCCTGGCAAACCTTCACCAGATTCATCCCTTCTTCGTAGCGTACGATCAAATCCTCCAGCGGCAATTTGCCGGTTTCCATTTGTTCGACAATCGCCTCCAGCCGGTCCATCGCTTTCTCAAAATTCAATTCTGGGGCTGCGGTCTTGGCCTTACTGCTCATCGCGCGAACCGAAAATTAAGCACAGCGTCGCTAAGATGAAAGGAACGATTGTGGTCTGTGACGCCCGGCGCTGGCATGTCCAATGCTCGGGAACGGGAACATCAGCCATTCATCACCATGAAGTTTCCGAAAAAAATCCTCTTAATCGATCACGAACCCGGCGTCACTCGCCTCATTCGGCGGGCACTGGAACGCGCCGGGAAATATCTCATTCGGGAAGAGCACGACGATAAGCTGGCCCT